>CANHGF010000224.1 GCA_947460065.1 Comamonadaceae bacterium | reverse complement strand
CTCAGTCCGATGCTCTGGAAGGCCTCAGCACTGAGCAGAATTTGGTCGTTCGAGTCGTTGCTGATCTGCATCGAAAAATGTTGATCATCGAAGTTCGTGGCAGCTTGATCCAGCAGAGCGTTGTCTGCATAGGATGTCCTCCTGCCTATTGAATCGATTGAGTTGATTAACTGGGTCATTTCCCGA
Organism: Comamonadaceae bacterium; assembly: GCA_947460065.1. Lineage (GTDB taxonomy): Bacteria > Pseudomonadota > Gammaproteobacteria > Burkholderiales > Burkholderiaceae_C > Polaromonas. The sequence continues at coordinate 4,741 of CANHGF010000224.1, read as the reverse complement.
TTGATTGCCTCTCTCGCTTGGGTACTTAGCGTGCTGTTTGCCGCCTGGGTCGCCAAGGTCAGGATGCGTTGACCCATATCGGAGGCGGCGCTGATCGCACCCTCAGCCGTCTGCACCATAGAGATGGCGTCATTGAGGTTGCGGATGCCCTGGTTCGCGCCGTTGATCTGGCTGGTCAGGGAGTTGGCCACGCTCAGGCCGGCGGCGTCGTCGCGGGCGCGGTTGATGCGCAGGCCTGAGGACAGGCGCTCGACCGATGTGGCAAGAGCATTTTGGGCGCCGAGCAGGTTCTTCTGGGCGACCTGCGAGGCCATGTTGGTGTAAATCACGCTGGACATTGAAAGCTCCTCAACAAGGGGTGGTCGGAAGCGACTTCCGCTTCCATGCTCCTTGTTACGGATGCTTTTTTACATTTGTTTAGAAATCTGCCTAGAAATGTTACATACATTTCCAAATATTTATCTCAAGCACTATGATTTGACGGTTCCGGCCTCCCTTTGCCGCTCTATCACCTGCTCCAATGACCTGCGCCAGTGCCGGTCGGGCTTGTATCCATGATTGACACCTTGTTCGGTAAAGCCAGCCTGCGCCTGCCTTCGGCGCAAGCCATCATTCCGGTGCTGGTGCTGCTGATCCTGGTGATGATGCTGGTGCCCTTGCCAGCCCTGCTGCTCGATGTGCTGTTTACGCTCAATATCGGCATCTCCATCGTGGTGCTGATCGCTGCGCTCAACATCCAGAGCTACCGCGATTTCGTCGCTTTTCCGACCTTGCTGCTGGTCACCACCTTGCTGCGGTTGTCGCTCAACGTGGCTTCCACCCGGATTGTGTTGCTCAAAGGCCACACTGGGACCGATGCCGCCGGGCATGTGATTGAGGCCTTTGGCAAGTTCCTGATCGGCAGCAGTTTTACCGTCGGCCTGGTCATCTTTATTGTCATCACCATCATCAATTTTGTGGTGATCACCAAGGGTGCGGGCCGGGTGGCGGAGGTGTCAGCCCGTTTCGCCCTGGACTCGATGCCGGGCAAGCAGATGGCGATCGATGCCGACCTCAATGCTGGCTTGATCAAGCAGGAAGAGGCCAAAAAGCGGCGCGCCGAGGTGGCGCAGGAGGCCGAGTTCTTTGGCTCGATGGACGGTGCCAGCAAGTTCGTGCGCGGCGATGCGATCGCCGGCATTTTGATCCTGGCCATCAATTTGGTCGGTGGCATCATCATCGGCGCTTTGGTGCATGACCTGTCCTTGACCCAGGCCTTGCAGATTTACGGGTCTCTGACCATCGGTGACGGGCTGGCGGCGCAGGTGCCGGCGCTGACGATTTCTACCGCCGCGGGTATTTTGGTGACACGGGTGGCCACCGAGGACAATTTTTCCGGCCAGCTGTCCAAGCAGTTCCAGGCCAACCAACAGGGCCTGCTGGTCGCCGCCGGAGTGCTGGGGGTGTTGGGCCTGCTGCCGGGCATGCCGCATGCTGTCTTTTTGGCTTTTGCTTTGGCCTTTGGCGGCATCGCCTGGTTGATCCGCCAGCAGCAAAAGCGCTTGCTGGCACGCAGCCAGGAGCGGCCGGCGCGGCCGCCCAACCCGGAGCTGGCCTGGGCCGATGTGCCAGTGGTCGAGCCCTTGGCGCTGGAGTTGCCCTATCGCCTGATACAACTGGTCGACAAGGGCGAGGACAGCGAGCTGATCAAGCGTATTCGGGCGATCCGCCGCAAATTCATCAACGAGGTGGGCTTTCTCACCCCCTCGGTCCATATCCGGGACAATTTGCAGCTGCCGCCGGAGACCTATCGGTTTTTGCTCTATGGGGCTGAAATCGGGCGTTCTCAATGCCTGCCCGACCGGCTGCTGGCGATTGCGCCGGAGGGCTCGCCGGTGATGCCGGGCGTGCAGGTGCGCGACCCTTCTTTCGGTATGGATGCCGCCTGGATAGAACGCAGCGCTCGCGACCGGGCCATCAGCCTGGGTCACACGGTGGTCGAGCCTTCGGTGATGGTGGCCACTCACTTGGACACGCTTACCCGCCGCCATGCCAGCGAGTTGCTCGGCCGGCAGGAGGCCCAGGACCTGGTGGACAACTTCAAGATCAGTTTTCCGAAGCTGGTGGAGGAGGTGGTGCCCAAGGTGGTGCCCATCGTCTTGCTACAGCGGCTGATGCAGTTGCTGCTGGAGGAGGGGGTGCCGATCAAGGACCTGCGCTCCATCATCGAGGTGGCCGCCGAGCACGCGCCCCGTACCCAGGAGCCGCTGGAGATCCTGCCGCACCTGCGGCTGGCGCTGCGCCGAGTCATTGTTCAACAGACTTTCCCCGATGCCACTCGGGTGCGGGTGCTTGGGGTGCAGCCAGAGTTCGAGCATCTGGTGGAGCAGGCGCTGGGCGGCGCGCCCGCGGCCCCCGACGGCGCCATAGAGCCGTCCTTGATGAAGCTGCTGGTGATGGAGATCGCAGCCGGCGTCGACCACATGGAGTCCCTGGTATTGCCGCCGGTGATTGTGTGCAACAACCGCAATCGTTTGACCTTCTCGCGCATCGTCAAGAAGGTGCGCCCGCAGGCCAGTGTGCTGGCCCTCAATGAGTTCCCGCTGCAGACCGTCATCCAATATGAACGCTTGTTATGCTCGCAAGCCGCTCCCGTTCAAGGCCATTGACCCATGCCCGCGCAAAAATTCATCGGACCCAATACCCGGGATACCCTCAGGCTGGTGCGTCAGCAACTCGGTGGCGAGGCCATCATCCTGTCCTCGCGCGATGTGCCTGAAGGCGTGGAGGTGCTGGCCATAGCGCCGCAGGAGCTCGAGTCCCTGGCACGCTCGTCAGCCGCGCTGGGGGCAGCGCCTGATTCGGTGCCGCCGGCCGCGCCGGCCGCGCCTGTCGCGCCAGCTCCTGGTCATGGCCCGGCTCAGGCAGCAGCGGTTTCGGCTCCGTCGTTTTTCGCGCCACCGCTTGCGCCAACGCCCCTGCCCCAGGCAGGGCCAGCGGCAAGCGCTTGGCCTTCGATGGCTGAGGCCGCGCTGGAGCGGTCGACCCCGCCCGCCCCGGCTTTGCCGCCTATGCCCGCAGTCGCGCCCTGGCCTGCAGCTGCCGTGCCCGACGGCGCAGGCGGACTGCCTGCTTTTTTGCCGCAGTCGGGCGTGCAGCTCGACGGACTGGTGCATCAGTTCAACCAGATGCGCGATCTTTTGCAGGCCCATTTGTCGGACCGCGTCTGGGGGGATTTGAAGCAGTCCCAGGATCACGCGCTGCTGCTGCGCAACCTGCTCAATGCGGGCTTTTCGCCGGGCTTGTGTTCCCAGCTGCTCAAGTCCCTGCCGGCCGATGTCCTGAAATTGCCGCAGATGATGGAGCGCATCGGGCAGGAGGTCAGTCGCCAGGTTCAGGTGATGGAGCCGCTGGCCATGCTCGATCCGGGCGGGATTTTTGCCTTCATCGGCCCGACCGGGGTGGGCAAGACCACAGCCATCGCGAAAATAGCCGCCCGCTGTGTCTTGCGCTTCGGACGGGAGCAGCTGGTTTTGATGACCACCGACAACTTTCGCATAGGAGCTCAGGAGCAGCTCAAGGTCTATGCCAAGATTCTGGGCGTGAGCTATGTGTCGGTGCAGGACAAGGACGACTTCGCGCACAAGCTGCGCCAGCTCGCCCAGCGGCGCATCGTGCTGCTCGACACCGCAGGGGTGAGCCAGCGGGATATTCAAATGCTCGAGCAGGCCCAGTTGCTCTATGAGGGCGCGCCCGAACTCAAGCGCCTGCTGGTGATGAGCAGCACCACCGATCTGCGCACGCTGGAAGACGTCATTTTGATGAACACCGCCGCGGTCAAGACCGCTGGCGCCCAGCCGGCCCTGGCCGGGGCCATCATCACCAAGATCGATGAGGCGGCCCAGCTCGGTCCGGTACTGGATTGCCTGATCCGCCACCACCTGCCCTTGCTGTTTCTCTCCAATGGGCAGCGCGTGCCCGAGGATCTGAGCCAGGCCAATGTGGCGTATCTGGTGCACCGGGCCTTGCATCCGCGCGCGCTTGGCCAGGGGCTGCAGTTGCAGGACCAACATGTGCCGGCCCTGATGGCCGATGAACTGAGTACCTGGGCCTTGCGGCCATCAAGTTGATATGGGGATCACAGCGATACAGGATCAGGCCAGCGGCCTGCGCCGCTTGTTTCACCCGCAGGGCGCAGCGCTGGGCTGGCCGGTGGTGCATGCGATCTCCTGCCCAGGCCGGCCCGCTCTTGTCCTGCCCCTGGTTCAAGCGCTTGTGCACGCCTGGGCCGATCAGGGTTTTTGCCTGGCCTGGGTCGACGAGTTGCCCTCGCAGCGGCGCGAGGGCTGGCCCTGGCCCTGCCGGGTGCGTTTTGATCTCAGCCAGAGCATGCTCGACCACGTGCCCCTGGCGGCCAGCTTGAGCGCGCTCGATGACAGGGTATGGTTTTCCTCTGCGCGGCAAATGCAGCGGCTGGTGAGCGACCGCGGCTGGCCGGTGAGCCGACGGCTGCTCGACCGCGGCGTGGCCTTTGACGCCTTGTGCCTGGCCGTCGACCCTCAGTCGACGCGGCTGTGGTCTGTTTACGGCGCAAGCGTTCACCACACGGTTGTGGTTGGGGCCGAGCGTCATGAGATCGAGTCGGCACTGCGTTGGATGGCGGGGGTGCCCACCGCCGGCGTTGCCTCCTGGCGTCTTTTACTGGTCAGCGATGAGGCGTCTACGCCCGACCACGGCTGGATTCCCGAGGCTGCCGCTCCCT
>CANHGF010000223.1 GCA_947460065.1 Comamonadaceae bacterium | reverse complement strand
CGGCCGCCGGGCCAACGAGCACAAAGTCGTTGTACATGGCCGGCATCCGCTTGATGGCAAAACCATCGGCCACCAAACGCTCCTCGGCCGGCCGGTCATGGGCCAGCAGCACATCGGCGTCGCCGCGGCGAGCCATGTCAATGGCCTGCCCTGAACCCACCGCCACCACCTTGACGGCAATGCCAGTAGCCCGCTGAAACAGTGGCAGCAGATGCGCAAACAACCCCGACTGCTCGGTCGATGTGGTCGAGGCCAGCACGATGGCTGGCGACACGGGCTGGGCCCAAAGCGCAGCCGAAGCCAGCAATGCCAGGCCGGCTGCCAGCCAGCGCCTGCCGCTTGAAATGAGCCTCACATCAATTCTCCCTTGAGAAAGGCCGAAGCCGGCCCGGCTCTGGCCTCGTCAAAAAAATGCCCGACCGGCGCATCGACCCGCAAACGCCCTGCTTCCAGATACACCACCCGCTGGGCCAGTCGCTTAACCTGGCCCAGATTGTGAGTCGCAAAAATCAAGGTCATGCCGGCGGCGGCAAACTCGGCCATCAAGTGCTCGACCTCGCGCTTGCCCGCCGGATCGAGGCTGGCCGTCGGCTCATCGAGCAACAGGACCTGGGCCCGCAAGGCCCAGGCCCGCGCCAGTGCCAGGCGCTGCTGCTGCCCACCCGACAACGCCCGACCCGAGCGGCTGGCCAAGTCGGCCAGGCCGACGCGCGCCAGCGCATCGCCAGCCCGCTCTCTGGCCTGCGACCAGGCCACACCGCGCAACCACAGGCCCAGGGCCACATTATTGAGAACACTGGCGCGCAGCATGAACGGTTTTTGAAACACCATGGCCTGAGGCACGGCCGCACGCACGATGCGCCCGCTGCTCGGCTCGAGCAGGCCGTGCAGGCAGCGCAGCAAGCTGCTCTTGCCCCCACCGTTGGCACCAACCAGGGCCAAGCGCTCGCCGGCCTGAATGCGCAGATCGCAGTCCACAAGCGCCTGCACGCCACCAAAATGCAGGCCCACGCCCTGCAGATCAAACAGCACCGGTGCCGCGTTCATCGCCCCGTCCAGATCGTGCTGCTTGCCGACGCACCGACTCGTCCGTCTGACCCCAAGGGCCCAGCCTGCCAGCGCACCAACAGGGCCAGCGCGGCATTGAGGATCAAAACCACCAGCAGCAGGATCAGCCCCAGCGCCAGGGCCAGCGGTAAGTCGCCCTTGCTCGTCTCCAGCGCGATGGCTGTCGTCATGACGCGGGTAAAGCCCTCGATGTTGCCGCCCACCACCATCACCGCCCCCACCTCCGAGATGGCGCGTCCGAAGGCAGCGATCACCAGGGTGGCCAGGGCGCGCCGTTCATCCCACAGCAAGATCCACGCGCGCCATGTGGGGCCGGCGCCCATGGACGCCAGTTGCTCGCCGTGACTGCGATCGGCCTCCTCGATGGTCTGGCGGGTCAGCGCCACCACCACCGGCAGTACCAACACAGCCTGAGCCAGCACCATGGCCTGAAAGGAGAACAACCAGCCCAGAAAGCCCAGCGGGCCGGAGCGCGACAGCAGCAGGTAGACCAGCAGCCCGACCACCACCGAGGGCAAGGCCAGCAAGGTATTGAGGCAGGCCAGCACCGCACCCCGCCCCGAAAACCGCAGTACCGCCAGCAAGCCGCCCAGCGGCAGACCCATCACGCAAGCCAGCAAACAAGCCAAACCGCTGACGGCCAGCGAGCGCAGCGCGATCGATACCAGTTGCGGATCGAACGCTGCCATCAGGCCCAGGGCGGCCAACACGCTGTCGTAGAGGGTATTCATGGTTCGACACCGGCGCGCAGGCGGCCGGAGAGGATCAAGAGTCTAGCGGCGCATCAGAGCGCGCAGGATCGAAAGCCGCAAAACAGCGCGTCGGCCTCAGGCGGCGCAAAGTTCCTAAATCGCGGCGACTTCAGCCGCGCTGCGCTCGCCCGCGAGCCGCCACGCAGTACCTTGGTGCGGCCGAAGCCACTTTGCGAATAGGCGGCGTCAGGGCCGCTGACAAAACCCTCATAGGGGAAAAAACTGCTGGCGGTCCATTCCCACACATCGCCCCAGGTAAAGCCGCGCCCACTGGCGTTGACTGCGGCCACTTCCCATTCGGACTCAAAGGGCAGACGCCGACCGGCCCAGCGGCACCAGGCCTCGGCCTCCCACCAGCTCAGGTGCATCACCGGCTGCCCCGCTGCCGGACGCGTGGCTTGGCCGAATCGAACCTGGGTGACAGCGCCACTGGCCGCGCCCAATTGCTCCACATACCGCGGTCCGCGGCGGCCCTCGCCCTGAGCCAAGGCCTGCAGCCAAGCCCAGCCTGCGGGCTGCCACAAGTCCTGGCGGTCATAGCCACCGTCGTCGACGAACTCGACGAACTGGCCCCAGCTGACCGCTTGGGCGTCGATTTCGAATTCAGGCACCGACAGGCTGTGGGCAGGCTGCTCATTGTCAAAAGCGAAGCCCGGCCCCTCGCTGCCCAGGCGAGCCCGGGTGGCCGGCAGCAGCAGAGGTTCGCGCGGCGCAAAGGCGCGCGGGGTCAAGGCCTGCACCCCATCGCGGGCAGGTCGCAGCCCCGCCGCCTGCATGCACTGCAGCAGGCGCTCGCCCTGCAGGTCTTCATGGTGCAAGGCCAGGCGGAAAAAGTACAGGCCCTCGTCGGTCTCGGGCGCCAAGGCCAGCAGGTCCAGGGTGGACTCCAAAATCTGCAACAGGTCGGCCCGCAAGTCGGCCAGGCCGGGCCGCCCGCCGAGCATCGCCAGCTCGTTCGGGTCTTCCCACCAAGCGTCGGCCTTCGGTTGCAGCGGCGCCAGCCGGGGAGCGCCAGCTTCGCACCGCGCGCCCAAATGGCGCTGCAGATTGCGCAAAATCCAGCGCTCCTGAAACCAGGCGATGCGGCCGACCAAGCCCGTCACCGAGGGGCACTGCGCCGACGGCGCATCCGACCAGCCCTGAGCCTGCTCGAACACATCCAGCAGCCGCAGGGTGTGATTGCGCGCGTCCATCAGTGCCAGCGACAGCACCTCCCGGCCAGCGTGGCGCACCAGCCGCGTACCCAGCCATTGCTGGGTATCGCTCAAGGCAGGCAAGGGCGCGCGGCCTGCAAAGCCCGTCATGCCGTATCAGCCCCAGCGCGGGCCGGGCCACAGCCTGGCCAGCGGCGCGCCGGCCATCTCAGGCCACCGACTTGAGGCTGGCCTTGCCGGCCAGCACAGGCGCAAAGCGCTCGCGCACCGAAGCCTCGATGCCAGCCGCATCAAGCCCCTGACGGGCCAGCAGCAGGGCAGGATCGCCATGCTCGATGAATTCGTCGCGCAGACCCAGGTGCAACAACGGCAGGCTGATGCCGGCCTGCGCCAGCGCCTCGCTCACCGCGCTGCCCGCGCCCCCCATCACCGCGCCCTCTTCCACCGTCACAAGGGCCTCGTGCGAGCTGGCCACCTGCATCAGCAGTTCGGTATCAAGCGGCTTGGCCCAGCGCATATTGACCACCGTGATGCCCAGCTTGCGTGCCACTTCCAGGGCCGGGTAGAGCAAGGTGCCGAAGGCCAGGATGGCCACGCCCCGGCCCTGCTGGCGGATTTCGCCCTTGCCGTAGGGCAGGGCCTGCAAGCCCGGCTCGGTGGCCACACCGGCACCGGCGCCACGCGGATAGCGCACTGCCACCGGGTGGTTCTGCTCGAAAGCGGTAGTGCGCAACTGCCGGCATTCGTTCTCGTCGGCCGGGCAGGCCAGCGCCATATTGGGAATGCAGCGGATGTAGGGGATGTCGTAGTTGCCGGCGTGGGTGGCACCGTCGGCGCCCACCAGGCCGGCACGGTCCAGCGCAAACACCACCGGCAGGTTTTGCAAAGCCACGTCGTGGATCAGCTGGTCGTAGCCGCGCTGCAGGAAGGTCGAATAAATCGCCACCACCGGCTTGAGACCCTCGCAGGCCATGCCGGCGGCGAAGGTCACCGCATGTTGCTCGGCAATGCCCACGTCGTGGTAGCGCTCGGGGAAGCGCTGGTGAAACTCCACCATGCCCGAGCCCTCGCGCATGGCCGGCGTGATGCCCACCAAACGTTTGTCCTGCTCGGCCATGTCGCACAGCCAACGGCCAAAAACCTGGGTGAAGGTCTGCTTGGGCGCGGTGGCCGGCTTGGTCAGGCCCACGGCCGGGTCAAACTTGCCCGGGCCGTGATAGGCAATCGGGTCGGCCTCGGCCAGTTGGTAGCCCTGGCCTTTCTTGGTCACCACATGCAGGAACTGCGGGCCTTTGAGGTGCTTGATGTTTTCCAGCGTGGGGATCAGCGAGTCGAGATCGTGCCCGTCAATCGGCCCGATGTAATTGAAGCCGAAGGCCTCGAACAGCGTGGCCGGCACCACCATGCCCTTGGCATGGGCCTCCAGGCGCTTGGCCAGCTCAAACAGCGGCGGCGCATTCTTGAGCACCTGCTTGCCCACGCTCTTGGCGGCGGCATAAAACTGGCCGCTCATGAGCTGCGCCAAGTAGCGATTGAGCGCGCCCACCGGCGGGCTGATGCTCATGTCGTTGTCGTTGAGGATCACCAGCAGGCGGCAGTCGGTCACGCCGGCGTTGTTCAGCGCCTCAAAAGCCATGCCGGCGGTCATGGCGCCGTCGCCAATGATGGCCACCGCGTGGCGACCCTCACCTTTTTGCTTGGCCGCCATGGCCATGCCCAAAGCGGCCGAAATCGAGGTCGACGAATGCGCAGTGCCGAACGTGTCGTACTCGCTTTCGTCGCGGCGCGGAAAGCCCGACAGGCCACCGAACTGGCGCAGCGTGGGCATGCGCTCGCGCCGGCCGGTCAGGATTTTGTGCGGATAGGTCTGGTGGCCGACGTCCCAGACCAGCCTGTCCTCGGGCGTGTTGAAGACGTAGTGCAGAGCCACAGTGAGCTCGACCGTGCCCAGGTTCGAGCTCAAATGGCCGCCGGTGCGCGAGACGCT
>CANHGF010000222.1 GCA_947460065.1 Comamonadaceae bacterium | reverse complement strand
CGAGTCGGTGAGCACAGGCGCTGCTGCAGGCAAAGACCTGCGACAGGTGTACCAAGAAACCTTTGCCAAGCTGCAACCCAAGTACGGCCACTGGGTCATCTTCAAGCACTGCATGCCGTTTGACGTGACCCGTGCCTACGACGAAGCCACCGCCTACCCGGACCCGCGCATCTGGACGGCCGAGCGCGACATGGCCATGTGGCAGGCGCTCGAGGGCTGAAGACGGCATCAATCACCAGGAGCTGGCATGGACATCGAACGCATTCACCATGTGGCCTACCGCTGCAAGGACGCCAAGCAAACCGTGCACTGGTATGAGCAGCATCTGGACATGAAGTTCGTGCTGGCGATCGCCGAAAACCAGGTCCCCTCGACCAAGGCGCCCGACCCCTATATGCATGTCTTCCTAGATGCAGGCCATGGCAACGTGCTGGCTTTTTTTGAGCTGCCGAATTCGCCGGAGATGGGGCGTGACCCCAACACCCCGGCCTGGGTGCAGCACATTGCCTTCAAGGTGGGCAGCCTCGCGCAGCTGGAGCAGACCCGAGACCGACTGCAGGCCGCCGGCATTGAGGTGATCGGGCCGACCGACCACACTTTGTTCAAGAGCATTTATTTTTTCGACCCCAACGGCCACAGACTGGAGCTGGCCTGCGACATCGGCACGCCCGAGATGTACAAGCGGCTCGACGAGGTCAAGTGGGCGATGCTCGACGAATGGGCGCAGACGCGGCGAGCGCCGCAGCATGCAGCCTGGATGCACCAAAGCGAACTGGCGCCCGCCGAGCGCTGAACCGACGCGCCTTGCCATGCTCAAGACCTACAGCTACCCGAGCTTTGACTATCACCGCAGCGCCGAGCAGGCCAGCGCTCAGACGCTGTGCCATCCTGTGGTCATCATCGGCGCCGGACCGGTGGGCCTGAGCCTGGCCCTGGACTGCGCTGCCCGTGGTCTGCCAGTGGTGGTGCTGGACGATAACAACACCGTCAGCGTCGGCTCACGCGCCGTCTGCTACGCCAAGCGCACGCTGGAGATCTGGGACCGGCTGGGCCTGGGCCAGAAGTTGGCCCAGCAGGGCATACAGTGGCAGGTGGGCAAGGTGTTTTTCCGCGATGAGCAGGCCTATCAATTCGACCTGCTGCCGCAGCCGCAGCACAAGATGCCGGCCATGATCAACCTGCAGCAATACCACCTGGAAGAGCAGCTGGTGCGCGCCTGCCAGTGCAGCGATGCGGTGGATCTGCGCTGGAAGCACAAAGTCACTGCCTTGGAGCAGGACGAGGACGGCGTCACGCTGAAGGTCAGTACGCCCGACGGCGACTTTCAAATGCAGGCGCAGTGGCTGGTCGCCGCCGACGGAGCCAACAGCGACACCCGCCGCATGCTGGGCCTGCCGTTTGCTGGCCAAGCCTTTGAGGACCGCTTTCTGATCGCCGACGTGGTGATGAAGGCCGACTTTCCAACCGAGCGCTGGTTCTGGTTCGACCCGCCGTTTCATCGCCACCAGAGCGTACTGCTTCACAAGCAGTGTGACAGCGTCTGGCGCATCGACTTCCAGCTCGGCCGCGAGGCAGACCCCGAGGAAGAGAAAAAGCCCGAAAAGGTCATTCCGCGCATCCAGGCCATGCTGGGGCCCGATGTGCCCTTTGAGCTCGAATGGGTCTCGGTCTATCAATTTGCCTGCCGTCGGGCCGAGCGCTTCCAGCACGGACGGGTGCTGCTGGTGGGCGATGCCGCGCACCAGGTCTCGCCTTTTGGCGCGCGCGGCGCCAATTCGGGCGTACAGGACGCCGACAACCTGGCCTGGAAGCTGGCGCTGGTGGCCCAGGGCCGGGCGCCTGAGGCGCTGCTGCACAGCTACCACGACGAGCGCTCGGCCGCCGCCGACGAAAACCTGAGCCAATCAACCCGCTCGACCGACTTCATCACCCCGAAAAGCCGCGCCTCGCTGCGCCTGCGTAACGCGGTGCTGGAACTCGCCCGCAGCGAAGCCTTTGCCAGACCGCTGGTCAACAGTGGCCGCCTGTCTACGCCGACCCGCTACGCCAACTCACCCCTGAACACCCCCGACTGCGACACCTTCGCCGCCACCATGGCGCCGGGCGCGCCCTGTGCCGACGCGCCCCTTGAGATCGCCGGCCAGCCCGGCTGGCTGCTCGACCAGCTCGGCCGCGGCTTTACCCTGCTCAGCTTCGGCGCGGGAGCCCAGCCAGTGAGCATGGCGGGGGTGCAAACCCAGGTGCTCGAACTCGGACGCGATCTGCTGGACCCGCAGGGCCTGCTGGCTCAGCGCTATGACGGCCAGAGCGGCACCGTCTACCTGATCCGGCCCGACCAGCATGTGGCCGCCCGCTGGCGCCGCTTCGACGCCCAGGCGGTGCAGGTTGCGCTTGGCCGCGCGCTGGCCTTGCATTGACCCCGGTTGCGACCATGAACACCCCGACCCTGATCCGCCAGCCTCACATCGCCGACCCTGACGGTTTTTATGAAGAACTGATCGCCAGTCAGCACGGACTCAGCGATGAACAAGCCGACATGGTGCTGGCCAAGCTGGTGCTGATCCTGGCCAATCACATCGGCGATCGCCAGGTGCTCAGCCAGGCGCTGGCGCTGGCGCGCAGCAACACGCTGGCGGCCAGACCATGAATACCCCCTGTTTTCAAGGCCAGCAGCCTTGCCACCCCGTGCCCAAGATCGGGTTTAACCCAGGTCCTTGATCACCCTCACCTCAGTAACCTAGCGCCTTCCAAATCTAGAAAAGGAGACAAGTATGAAACCCCTGCTCAAACTCACCGCCCTGGCCGCCGGCTTGATCGCTGGCGCGGCTTCGGCCCAGACCATCACCTTGAAGGTCCACCACTTCCTGGGTCCGCAGTCGATCCAACACACCACCATGCTCAAGACCTGGTGTGACAACATCGCCAAGGACTCCAATAACCGGCTCAACTGTCAGATCTACCCGGCCATGCAGCTCGGCGGCTCGCCCCCGCAATTGTTCGACCAAGCCAAGGACGGCGTGGCCGATGTGGTCTGGACAGTGGCTGGCTATACGGCCAACCGCTTTGTGCGCAGCCAGGTCTTCGAGCTGCCCTTCATGATGACCAATGCCGGCGCCACCAGCCGTGCGGCCTGGGATTTCGTGCAAAAGCACGCCATGGACGAGTACAAGGACGTCAAGCTGCTGGCGGTGCATGTGCACGGCCCCGGCGTGCTGTTCACCAAGAACAAGCCGATCACCAAGATCGAAGACCTGCGCGGCATGAAGATGCGCGGCCCAACGGCCACCGTCACCAAGATGCTGGCCAATATGGGCGCCACCCCAGTGGGCATGCCGGTGCCGCAAGTGCCCGAGGCCCTCTCCAAGGGCGTGATCGATGGCGCGGTGATCCCTTACGAAGTCGCGCCCGGCCTCAAAGTCAATGAGCTGACCAAATACGCCTCTGAGACGCCCAAAGGCTCGCCGGCCCTTTACACCACATTCTTTGTGGTGCCGATGAACAAGGCCCGCTACGACTCCCTGCCGGCCGACCTGAAGGCGGTGATCGACAAGAACTCTGGCCGCGAGCTCTCGGCCTTCTTGGGCAGCACCCAAGAGGGCAACGATGTCCCCGGCCGCAAGGCTTTTGCTGAGACCCCTGGCTACACCATCACCCAGATCCCGGCCGCAGAGGTGCAGCGCTGGAAGAAAGCCACCGACAACCTCGACGACGAGTGGGTGGCCGACATGAACAAGCGCGGCTTCAACGGCAAAGCCATGCTCGACGACGCCATGGCCCTGGTGCAGCAATACAGCAAGTGAGTACCGGCGGCCTTGGCCGCTTGTATCGATCAAAGCGGGACCTTCGGTCCCGCTTTTTTACGTCAGGTACTTCACCAGAAACAGGCTGATCCCCGGAAAGAACAGCAGCAACAGCGTGCGCAGCGTGTCGCTGATCAGGAAGGGCGTGATGCCCTTGTAGCTCTCGCTGAGCGGGACATCCTTGGCCATGCCGTTGACCACATAGACATTGAGCCCCACCGGCGGCGCCAGCATGCCAAAGCCGACCGTCATCAGCACCATGATGCCGAACCAGATGGCGGTGTGCTCGGGCGTCATCCCGAAGTTAAGCTTCATGATGATGGGAAAAAAAATCGGAATGGTCAGCAGCAGCATAGACAACTCGTCCATCACCGCGCCCAGAACCACATACAGCAGCAAGATGCCACTGACCACCATCAGCGGCGCCAGGTTCATCGCCACCACCATTTCAGCGAGTTGATTGGGCACCTGGGTGCGCGCCAGCGCGGCATTCATCACGTCAGCGCCCATGAAAATCATGAAGATCATGGCCGAGCTCAAGGCCGTCGCATAAAAGCACTCAATGAAGCTCTTGCGGGTGAGCTCGCCCTTCATCAGCGCGGCCAGGAAGGTCGAGGCAGCACCGACCGCCGCCCCTTCGGTGGGCGTGAAAAAGCCGGCATAAATGCCGCCAAAGACCACGATGAAGATCACCGCAATCGGCAGGATGCCGGTGAGAGATTCCAGCGTCAGCCGCTCCGCCTCCTCCTTGTCGGGCGCATGGCCCGGCACCACCCGCACATAGATGGCAATTGCGATCATGTAGCCCACCATCGCAATCACGCCGGGAAGCATGGCTGCCGCGAACAACTTGGCGATGTTCTGCTCGGTCAAGATCGCATAAATCACCAGCGGCACTGAGGGCGGGATCAAAATGCCCAGGGTGCCGCCGGCAGCCAATGTGCCGGTGGCCAACCGGCCCGAGTAGCCGTTGCGCTTCATCTCGGGCAGGGCCACGCCGGTGATGGTGGCGGCGGTGGCCACCGAGGAGCCGCAAATCGCGCCGAAGGCCGCGCAGGCCAGCACCGCACTCATGGCCAGCCCGCCCTTGAAGCGGCCCATGACAGCCGCTGCGATCCTGAACAGCGCCTTGCTGATGACGCCCTGGGTGGCAAAGTGCCCCATCAAGATGAACAGGGGGATCACCGACAGGTCGTAATTG
>CANHGF010000221.1 GCA_947460065.1 Comamonadaceae bacterium | reverse complement strand
GACCAAATCAATCCCGCGCTGCACGTCGCCTTCAATCAGTGGACGCGGCCAGGGCTCGCGCAGCGGGCCTGCCGGCAGGAGATGGCCATTGCCCAGACCTCGCTCATCGAACACTGCGATATTGAGGTCGCGCGCCAGGCTGTGGTGCTGCAAGCCGTCGTCGCAGACGATCAGATTGACCTGCGGGTGGGCCTGCAGCAAGGCGCGGCCGGCCTGCACCCGCGATGCCGCCACAAATACCGGCAGCTTGCAATGCTGCTTGATCAGCAGGGGCTCGTCGCCGCAATCGCTGGCGCTCGAATCTTGCCGCACCTCCAGGCAGGCGCTGCTTTGCCTGCCGTGACCGCGGGAGATAACGCCCGGCTGCCAGCCGCGCCGGCGCAGGTGATGGACCAGCGCCATGACCAGCGGGGTTTTGCCCGCTCCGCCGGCCACCACATTGCCCACCACGATCACAGGCACCGGGAGTTTTTCGATCCTCAGCCAGCCTTGGCGGTAGAGCCAGAGCCTGATCTCGTGCAGGGCCCGGTAGATCCAGGACAGGGGCAGCAACAGCAGGCTCACCGGCCCGCGTTTGAGCCATTGCTGCGGCAGTCCCTCAAGCATGGTGGGCGCGGGTGGCCAAACGCAGCGCTGAAATGCCGACCCGACCGGCCTCGGCACTGGGAACCCGCCAGGTGGCTTGTATGATCAAAAGGCGCACGTTTTTCAGCATCTGGAATAGTCAGATTATCTGGCAGGGTTCGCAGTTCGGGCTGTGCTGTGCAAGGCCAGGCTTGGCCCCGCTTTTTCACCCACAGTTTTTGTGGATAAGTATGTTGGCAACTCGACGGCTTGCCCCGCCAAGGCCCGTGTATTCTCGCTTGCAACATTTCGCTGAAGATTTCAGCAGTTCCGTTCACCCATGAAACAGTCATTTCGAATCTTTCCCACTGGGCGCACAGCATGCTCGAGCGCGCAGTGATTGCGACTGAGGTCGATGGGGCTGTGCCGGTCTGGTCGGTCAGCGCCTTGCTTCGCGCCATGGACGACAGCCTGCAAGCACGCTTTAATCCGGTGTCGGTGCAGGGCGAGATCAGTGGCTTGACCCGTGCCAGCAGCGGCCATTGCTATTTCGTGCTGAAAGACGAGCAGGGCCAGGTCCGCTGCGCGCTGTTTCGGCGGGCCGCCTCCATGCTGGACTTTGCGGCCCGTGACGGCCAGCGGGTTCAGGTTCGCGGCCGCCTGAGCGTCTACGGGCCGCGCGGCGAACTGCAGTTGGTGGTCGAGTCGCTGCGGCGCTTGGGGCAGGGTCAGCTTCTGGAGCAATTCCTGGAACTCAAGGCCAAGTTGCAGGCCCAGGGCTTGTTTGACGCCGAGCGCAAGCGCGAGCTGCCGCTCATGCCCAGAGCTGTAGGCGTGGTCACCTCCTTGGGTGCTGCTGCCTTGCAGGATGTGCTCGCCGCCTTGCGCCGCCGAGCCCCACACCTGCCGGTGGTGGTGTATCCGGCCAGTGTGCAAGGTGCGCAGTCTGCCGCGCAGTTGCGGGAGGCCTTGCAACTGGCCTATGACAGGGCCGAGGTTGACGTCTTGCTCTTGGTGCGCGGTGGCGGGGCGCTGGAGGACCTCTGGTCATTCAACGATGAAGCGCTGGCCCGGCTTATTGTTCAGTCGCCGGTTCCGCTGGTCAGCGGGGTCGGCCACGAATCTGACTTTACTATCGCCGATTTTTGCGCCGATGTGCGCGCCGCCACACCGACGGCCGCGGCCGAATTGGCGGCGCGGCCACAGGCCGCCTGGCTGGAAGGCTTGCAAGTGGTGCAGGAGCGCCTACAACGGGCTCAGCAGGGCCGCCTTGATCAGTTGGCACAGTCGCTCGACCGCCTGGCCGCCCGCCTGGGTCAGCCCTCGCATGGGGTGGCCAGGGCGCAGGCCAGGCTGGGCCTGCTGGAGCAGCGCCTGGGCCATACAGCTGCGCTTGTGTTGCAGCGTGAGCGTCATGGGCTGGAGGCCTTGGGTCGGCAACTGCCTCAGCAACTGGTGCAGGCGCTGGCCCGCAGGCAGAGCCAGGCGGACAACCTGGCGACCCGACTGGGCCTGCTCGATCCGCGTTTGGTGCTCAAGCGCGGCTATGCTTGGCTCAGCGACGAGCAGGGGCGGGCTGTCACTGGAGTGGCCCAGGTCCAGCCCGGGCAGGGCCTCAAGGCCAGTCTGGCCGATGGTGAGTTGGCTTTGCAAGTCCTGTCGGGCCAGCCGCATCCATCAGCCTGAGTCCTGTCGGGCCTCAAGGCCCGAGCTTGATCGCTTCTTCAGAGGGCTGCCAGCCCCGCCGGGCCCCGGGCTATGCATAACCTTCCTACAATGTCGGCTCGTTGGATTTTTCGGTTCACATCTACACCAAGAGGATCTTCATGGAACATACCTTGCCCGCTCTGCCGTATGCCATTGACGCGCTGGCTCCGCACTACAGCAAAGAGACGCTGGAGTTTCACCATGGCAAGCACCACAACGCCTATGTTGTCAATCTGAACAACCTGCAAAAAGGCACCGAGTTTGAAACCATGGATCTGGAGGACATCGTCAAGAAGTCCAGTGGCGGCGTCTACAACAACGCAGCTCAGATCTGGAACCACACCTTTTTCTGGAACTGCATGAAGCCCGCCGGCGGCGGCGAGCCGTCTGGCGCACTGGCTGCCGCCATTAACGCCAAGTGGGGCTCGTATGCGGCTTTCAAGGAGGCTTTTACCAAGTCGGCCGTCGGCAACTTCGGTTCGGGCTGGACCTGGCTGGTCAAGAAGGCCGATGGCTCGGTCGATATCGTCAACACCGGCGCGGCTGGCACACCTTTGACCACGGGCGACAAGGCCTTGCTGACCGTTGACGTCTGGGAGCATGCCTACTACATCGACTACCGCAACATGCGCCCGAAATTCGTGGAGACTTTCCTCGACAAGCTGGTGAACTGGGGCTTTGCTGAGAAGAACTTCGCCTGATTTCAGTCTGGCAGGTACAAAAAAGCCGACCCTTGGGTCGGCTTTTTTGCGCCCTTTAAGGGCGCGCCGGCAGTCCCGTCATGCGGGCGCCGGCGGCCAGTCCCTTTTTTACAAACCAGCCCTGGTTCATTTCCAGCACATAGCGCACCGGTTTGGTCGAGCAATGGGAGTCGGTGGTCTGGGGCTTCATGTCTACCAGATTGACGATGGTTCCATCGTCGGCGATGAAGGCGGCCGTCAGCGGCAACAAGGTGTTCATCATCCAGAAGCATTGAACGCTGGGCTGCTCGAAGATAAACAGCATGCCCTCGTTTTGCGGCATCTCCTTGCGCCACATCAGGCCGATCTGGCGCTGGGAGGGCGTAGCCGCAACCTGGACATCCATGCGGTGTATGCCAGCGCCCATGGCGATGCGGGGCAAATCGGTCTGAGGGCTGTTGGCGCGCGCTGGCAGCGCGGTGATCAGCAGCAGGGCGCTCAGTCCAACTAAGGACCGGCGACCGAGGGTGGCAGAAAACCAGCTGGCGTTTTTCGTGGTGGTAGCCGTCATGGGGTGCTTGCTCCGAGGCCGGTCGCCGGCCTGTGCCGGCCGGACCTGATTCAATGAGGCCGGGATGATAGGTCATGTGGACGGACGAAAAAAAGCCCGCTCGCGGCGGGCTCTTTTCAAGAGGCCAGGAATTACTTCTTGGCTTCAGCTTTCTTGTCGTCTTTCTTCTCAACTTTTTTCTCGGCCTTTTTCTCAGCCTTTTTCTCTTCTTTCTTCTCGGCCTTGGCTTCAGCCTTTGCAGGAGCGGCAGCGGCTGCCGGAGCGGCAGGAGCGGCCGGGGCTGCAGGAGCCTGGGCGAAAGTAGCGGTGGCGAACAGGCCGGAGATCAGGGCAGCAAGGATTTTGCTCATTTGGATGGTCCTTCAGATGAACGTTGTTTTGAAACGTCCGCCGGAGGAATTTCCGGCTGACATCTCCGTAACGCACCGACCTGCCAGCCGGTTGACAAGCGGCCGCCAAAATATCCGACTCTTTTTCAGGGTTAGAATTTCGGCGCGTTTTTGAGCGGGCAGACGGGCAGTTCTAGCACCGCATTTTTCACTCCAACGGAGACATTTTTTCATGTACCAGCACATCAAGGTTCCCGCCCAAGGTCAAAAGATCACGGTCAATCCTGATAATTCTTTGAATGTTCCGGACCAGCCGGTCATTCCTTATATCGAGGGCGACGGCACCGGCATGGACATCACCCCCGTCATGCTCAAGGTGGTGGATGCGGCCGTTGCCAAGGCTTACGGCGGCAAGCGCAAGATTCACTGGATGGAAGTCTATGCCGGCGAGAAGTCGACCCAGGTCTACGGCCCTGACGTCTGGCTGCCCGAGGAAACACTGCATGCGGTGCGTGACTATGTGGTGTCGATCAAGGGCCCGCTGACCACCCCCGTGGGTGGCGGCATCCGCTCGCTGAATGTGGCCCTGCGCCAGGAACTCGACCTGTATGTTTGCTTGCGTCCCATCCAGTACTTTGCCGGCGTGCCTTCGCCCCTGAAAGAGCCGGAAAAGACGGATATGGTTATCTTCCGCGAGAACTCGGAAGACATCTACGCCGGCATCGAATTCGAGGCTGAAAGCGATAAAGCCAAGAAAATCATCAAGTTCCTGCAAGACGAGATGGGTGTCAAGAAGATCCGTTTCCCCGGCACCTCGGGCATCGGCATCAAGCCGGTCTCGCGCGAAGGTACGGAGCGTCTGGTGCGCAAGGCCATCCAGTATGCGATCGATAACGACAAGCCCAGCGTGACCCTGGTGCACAAGGGCAACATCATGAAGTTCACCGAGGGTGGATTCCGCGATTGGGGCTATGCCCTGGCCCAGCGCGAATTTGGCGCCCAGTTGATCGACGGCGGTCCGTGGTGCAAGTTCAAGAACCCGAAGACCGGCAAGGACATCACCGTCAAGGACAGCATTGCCGATGCTTTCCTGCAGCAGATCTTGTTGCGTCCCGCTGAATACAGCGTGATTGCTACCCTCAACCTCAATGGCGACT
>CANHGF010000220.1 GCA_947460065.1 Comamonadaceae bacterium | reverse complement strand
TGGGCCACCCCGGGCACCGAGGTGGTTTGTGCTACGTACCCGTTGTGCTCGGCCAGATCAACCAACCAGTCGGCCAAGACGCCGCCGCCCTCGCCGCCCATGGCCATGATGGCCAGGGTGATCAGCGGATCGCTGCTTACCGCGCCGCTCATGCTGCGATGCCTTCCAGCCTGCGCTCGATGCGCCGCTGCAGCCAGCCGATCACGCCGCTGCGCAGCCGACCCCGCCAGCGCTCCCAGGCGCCGGGGTTACTCACCAGCTCGGCGCGGTAAAACGAGGGACACAGCACCGCTGCATGGGCCACCTCGCCGCACAGGCCGCAACCCACGCAGCTGTCGATCACGGTGGTGACCGGGTCGGTGCGCAGCGGATCCGGGTTGGGCTTGATGGTCAGCGAGGGGCACCCCGACAGGCGTATGCAGGAGCGGTCGCCGGTGCAGGTATCGGGGTCTACGCCAAAGCGCTCGCGCACCACCCGCTCGCCGGAGGCGATCTTCTGGCGCCGCAGCGGACGCTCGCGGCGCTGCCGATTGAGCATGCACTCGCTTTGCGCCACCACCACCTTGGGGCCGCGCTCAGGCGTGGTCATGGCCTCGCGCAAGGCCTGCTTCATATCGGCCAGGCTGTAGGTGTGGGTGACCGTGCGCACCCAGTTCACCCCGACGCCGCGCACCGCCTTTTCAATCGGGTTGTTGGTGCTGCGGATGGCATTGCTGGCTTTGGAGGAGAGGATGTCCTGCCCACCGGTGGCCGCCGAATAACCGTTGTCGACCACCAGCAGCACGTTGTCGGTCTTGTTGAAGACCGCATTGCCGACACCGCTGGTCAGGCCGTTGTGCCAGAAGCCGCCGTCACCCATGATGGCCAGGCTGCGCCTATCGGTCTCGGGAGTGTTGAAGGCCGACGCGCCGGCCCAGCCCAAGCCATAACCCATGGTGGTCGCACCGATGTGAAAAGGCGGCAGGATGGAAAACAGGTGGCAGCCGATGTCGGCGCTGACATGGCGGGGACCAAGTTCCTTCTCCAGCATCTTGAGCGCGGTGAAGATGGGCCGCTCCGGGCAGCCGGTGCAAAACGAGGGCGGTCGCGGCTGTACCTGGGCAATGGCGGCCGATACCGCTGGCAGGGCCGGTGCCGTTGCCACAGGCACCACCGACCTTGTTTGCGAGCGCAGGAACTCACCCATGCCCTTGAGCAAAACCGCCCCGGTGTATTCACCGGCCATGGGCAGCATGTCCTTGCCGTGCACCCGGGTGGCGCTGCCGGCGCGGTGCAAGATGGTGTGGATGTTTTGCGCGATGAAGTCGGGCTGGCCTTCTTCCACCACCAGCACCGAACGCTTGCCTTCGCAAAACGCCAGCACCTGATCGTCAAGCAGCGGGTAGGTCACGCCCAACACATACAGCGGCACCTGGGTCTGGCCAAACACATCGGCCTGACCGAGCAACTGCAAGGCGCGCAGCACGCCGTTGTACAGACCGCCTTGGACGATGATGCCGATATCGCTGGCCTGCGGTGAGAACAGTTCATTGAGCCCGTGCTCGCGGATGAAGTTCAGTGCCGCCGGCCAACGCTGGCTGATTTTTTCCTGCTCATGCAAATAACTCGAAGGCGGCAGCACGATGCGCGAGGTATCGCGCTGGGGCCGCTCGATCGCGTCCTTGAGGCTGAAGGCCGGCCGCTGGTTGGCCTTGGTCTGAAAACGCCCATGCACATGGCAGGCCCGGATGCGCAACTCAAGCATGACCGGCGTGTGGCTGGCCTCCGACAACTCGAAGCCTTTTTCCACCATGCGCACGATGGACGGTAAATTAGGCCGCGGGTCGAGCAGCCAGACCTGGGACTTCATCGCAAAGGCGTGCGAGCGCTCCTGCATGATGCTCGAGCCCTCGCCATAGTCCTCGCCCACGATCAGCATGGCCCCTCCGCGCACACCGCCGGAGGCCAAATTGGCCAGCGCGTCGCTGGCCACATTGGTGCCCACGGTGGACTTGAAGGTCACCGCCCCGCGCAAAGGATAGTTGACCGATGCGGCCAGGGTGGCGGCAGCCGTGGCCTCGCTGGCGCTGTGCTCGAAATGCACGCCCAGATCGGCCAGGATGTCGTTGGCGTCGGTAAGCACATCCATCAGGTGCGAAATGGGCGCGCCCTGGTAGCCCGCCACATAAGACACCCCGGACTGCAGCAAGGCCTTGGTCACCGCCAATATGCCCTCGCCCTGGAAGGTCTGGCCTTCGCCGAGCCTGAGTTTTTGGACCTCTTGTTTGAATGATCTTTCTGCCATGCCCCGACTGTAACTGTGCCTAAATGCTTCGCGCTAATGGATTTCGTGTAGGACCTTCTGCCTGACCCTGGTTTAAACCCGGCACCAAAGCAGGGCAAAATAAAGCGCCGATTCGGTGGAAACCCTCGGGTCCGGAGCCCGGCTCCCAGACCAGAATTGCCACTTTGAAAATTCGTCGCTAAAAGTCGACAACCCGAAACTGGAGAACTTGATGAAAAGCTTCCGACTGGCCTTCCTGCTGGCCGCTGCCCTGACTGCAGCTTCTGCCTTTGCCCAACCCGTCAGCAAGGTCAAGATTGGCCTGGTCAGTACCCTGTCCGGCCCCAACGGCGCCATCGGTGAGGAAATCCGCGACGCTTTCAACCTGGCTGTCCAACTCAACGGTGGCAGACTCGGCGGCCTGCCCTTGGAGCTGGTGATCGGCGACGACCAGTTCAAGCCCGACGTGGGCAAGCAGTTGTTCGAGCGCATGGTCAAGCGCGACAAGGTCGACTTCATGACCGGCGTGGTCTTCTCCAACATCATGCTCGCTGGCCTGCCCGAGGCGGTCAACGAAAAGGTGTTCTACATCAGCCCCAATGCCGCACCCTCGCCGCTGGCCGGCAAGGAATGCAACCCTTATTTCTTCGTCGCATCCTGGCCCAACGACGCCTACCATGAGGCGGCCGGCCAACATGCCACCACCCGCGGCTTCAAGAGCGCCTACCTGATGGCGCCCAACTATCAGGCCGGCAAGGACTCGCTGGCCGGCTTCAAGCGCTTCTACAAAGGCAAGGTGGTCGATGAGGTCTACACCAAGCTGGGCCAGCTCGACTACTCGGCTGAACTGGCGCAGATCCGCGCCGCCAAGCCCGAAGTGATGTACGCCTTCCTGCCGGGCGGCATGGGCGTGAACTTCATCAAGCAGTTTGTGGCCGCCGGCCTGAACAAAGACATTCGCCTGGTGCTTCCGGGCTTTGGCGCCGATCAGGACGTCAGCCGCGGGGTGGGCGATGTGATGCTGGGCATCCAAGACACCGCGCACTGGGCGCTGGACCTGAACAACGCGGCCAACAAGAAGTTTGTCGCCGAGTTCGAAAAGGCCTACAAGCGCCTGCCCACCGTCTACGCGGCGCAAGGCTATGACACCGCCCTCATCCTCGATGCCGCCATCCGCAGCGTCAAGGGCAACATCAATGACAAGGACGCGATGCGCAAGGCCCTGATGGAGGTCAAGTTCGACTCGGTGCGCGGCGCCTTCAAGTTCAACACCAACCACTACCCCGTCCAAAATTACTACCTGCGTGAAGTCAAGAAGGACGCGCAAGGCCGCCTGGTCAACCTGCTGACCTCCAACCAGCCGGTCATGGCCAACCACGGCGACGCCTACGTGCAGGAATGCAGCATGCGCTGATCGCAGCGCCGATCTGCTGCTCGCCCCCGCGCCGCCTGACGGTGGCGCCGGGGTTTTTCTTTGGCCGGTCCGCTGGCCTTGAACGTCTGGCTACACTCAAACCATGACCTGGATCCTGTTTCTTGAGCAGGCCCTCAACGGGCTGCAATTCGGTCTGATGCTGTTCCTGCTGGCCTCGGGCCTGACCCTGGTCTTCGGGATCATGGACATGATCAACCTAGCCCACGGCGCGCTGTACATGGTCGGCGCCTTCCTGGCGGCTTGGCTGGCGCAGCTGACACAGTCCTTCGTGCTCGGCGTCTTGCTGGCCATTCCATTGACCGCCGTCTTCGGGATGGTCATGGAGTCGACGCTTTTACGCACGCTCTACGCCCGCGACCACATGTCGCAGGTGCTGGCCACCTTTGCGCTGATCCTCATCATCAATGAAGCTGTTCGCATGATCTGGGGCACCGACATGCCGCTGGCCGCGCCGGCTGCGCTGTCGGGACCGGTGGAGCTGCTGCCTGGCCTGTTTTACCCCAGCTACCGCCTGGTCATCATTGGGGTCGGGCTGGTGCTGGCCGGCCTGCTGTACCTGGCCGTCACCCGCACCCGGGTAGGCGCCTGGGTGCGCGCCGGCGCCTCCAACCGCGAGATGGCGATGGCCATGGGCATCAACATCCAGTGGCTGTTCACCCTGGTCTTTGGCCTGGGCGCTGCACTGTGCGCGGTGGCCGGTGCCTTGCTGGGGCCGCTGCTGGCGGTGCAGGTGGGCATGGGCGAGAGCGTGTTGATTCTGGCTTTTGTGGTCATCGTGATTGGCGGCATCGGCTCCATCTGGGGCGCGTTTGTGGGCTCGCTGCTGGTTGGCTTCGTCGACACCTTTGGCCGCACCCTGATGCCCGCACTGTTTCGCGAGATCTTCCCGCCGCAGGTGGCCAGCGCGGCCGGTCCTGCGGTGGCCTCCATCATGGTCTACCTGCTGATGGCGGTGGTCCTCTTCCTGCGGCCCCAGGGCCTGTTTGCACGGCGCTAAAGGCCCATGATGAAACTCGGACCTTCTGCCGCCTCCGCCATCCCCAAGGCCGCCTCCTGGCCAGTCTGGTTGCTGCTGACCGTGGCCGCAGCCGTCATCGGCTACTGGATGCACAGCCAAGGCCTGGGCTACTACCTGTCGATGATCAGCCGCATGATGATCTACGGCCTGGCCGCCTGCAGCCTCAACCTCATCCTGGGTTATGGCGGCCTGGTGTCCTTCGGCCACGCCGCTTTTGTGGGGGTCGGCGCCTACACCGTGGGCATCCTGATCACCGAGGGTCAGCCCAATGGCTGGCTGGGCTTTGGCCTGGCCATGGCCGTCTCGGCCCTGCTGGCGTTGATCATCGGTGC
>CANHGF010000219.1 GCA_947460065.1 Comamonadaceae bacterium | reverse complement strand
GGTGCCGGCCTTGTAGGCCACGCCATCGGCTTTGAGTTGCTGCTCGGTGCGGCCGACCCAGGCGATCTCGGGGCTGGTGTAGATCACCCAGGGAATCGTGTTGAAGTTCACATGACCGTGCTGACCCGCGATTCGCTCGGCCACGGCCACGCCCTCCTCCTCGGCCTTGTGTG
The DNA here is from genome assembly GCA_947460065.1 of Comamonadaceae bacterium. Classification (GTDB taxonomy): domain Bacteria; phylum Pseudomonadota; class Gammaproteobacteria; order Burkholderiales; family Burkholderiaceae_C; genus Polaromonas. Next base: position 4,879 of record CANHGF010000219.1, on the reverse strand, counting down.
CCAGCATGGGGCCACGCACCACATCGCCCACCGCCCAGACACCCGGCAGGTTGGTCTTGCAGTCGGCGTCGACCACGACGGCGCCGCGCTCGTCGAGCTTCAAGCCCACGGCCTCGGTGTTCAGGCCGATGGTGTTGGGCACGCGGCCGATGGAGACAATCAGCTTGTCGGCCTCCAGGGCCTGCGCCTCGCCCTTGGCGTTGGTGTAGGCAATGCTCACGCCCTTCTTGCCGGTCTTGACCTCACCGACCTTGACGCCGAGTTCGATCTTCAGGCCCTGCTTGTCGAAAGCCTTTTTCGCCTCTTTGGCAATCTGCTCGTCGACAGCACCCAGGAAAGTGGGCAGTCCTTCGAGGATGGTGACCTCTGCACCCAGGCGGCGCCAGACCGAGCCCATCTCCAGGCCGATCACGCCCGAGCCTATGAGCGCGAGCTTTTTGGGAATGGCCTCGATGCACAGCGCGCCGTCGTTGGACAGCACCGTTGCCTCGTCAAAAGGCACGCCAGGCAAGGCGCGAGCGCTCGAGCCAGTGGCGACGATGATCTGCTTGCCGACGATGCTCTCTTCGGCCTGACCAACGACCTGAATCTCGTAGCCACCCTCGGTGGCCTTCACGAACGATCCACGACCGTGGAAGAACGTGACTTTGTTCTTCTTGAACAGGTAGAGGATGCCGTCGTTGTTCTGTTTAACGACCTTGTCCTTGCGGGCCAGCATCTTGGCCACATCCATGGACACCTTGCCGGTGCTGATGCCGTGCTCCTCGAAATGCTTGTTGGCATGCTCGAAATGCTCGCTGGACTGCAGCAAGGCCTTGGAAGGGATGCAGCCGATGTTGGTGCAGGTACCGCCCGGCGCCGGTCCGCCGGCAGCGTTCTTCCAGTCATCGATACAGGCCACGTTCATGCCCAATTGGGCTGCACGGATGGCCGCAATGTAGCCGCCGGGGCCGCCGCCGATGACGATGACATCAAACTGTTTGCTCATGGTGTATTCCGTTTGTTCTTGGCGCCCTCGCCCGCAAGGCTGCGGCGAGGATATGGAAATGGGGGCCGAGGTGCCCATCCTCAAGCCCCCATCGAGGCCTCCCGAGGCAGGCCGGGAGGCGGTCAGATGTCGAACAACAAGCGCGCCGGGTCTTCCAGCGCCTCTTTCATCGCTACCAGGCCCAGCACGGCTTCGCGGCCGTCGATGATGCGGTGATCGTAGGACATGGCGAAGTAGTTCATGGGGCGCACCACCACTTGACCGTTTTCAACCATGGCGCGATCTTTGGTAGCGTGCACGCCCAAAATGGCAGACTGAGGTGGGTTGATGATGGGGGTGGACATCATGGAGCCGAAGGTGCCGCCATTGGAAATCGAGAAGGTACCGCCGGTCATCTCCTCGATGCCCAGCTTGCCGTCCTTGGCCTTCTGTCCGTACTCGGCGATTTTCTTTTCGATGTCGGCAAAGCTCATCTGATCGGCGTTGCGCAAAATCGGCACCACCAGGCCGCGGGGCGAGCCCACCGCGATGCCGATGTCGAAGTAGCCGTGGTAGACGATGTCGTTGCCATCGACCGAGGCGTTGAGAACCGGGAATTTCTTGAGCGCGTGCACTGCTGCCTTGACGAAAAAGCTCATAAAGCCGAGTTTGACGCCGTGCTCCTTCTCGAAGCGTTCCTGCATACGCTTGCGCATCTCCATGACCGGAGCCATGTTGATTTCGTTGAAGGTCGTCAGAATCGCGTTGGTGGCCTGCGACTGCAGCAGGCGCTCGGCAATGCGGGCGCGCAGGCGCGTCATGGGAACACGCTGCTCGGGGCGCTGGCCCAGGTCCACGCTGGGGCCGGCCACCTGCGGCAGGGCCTGGGTCGGCACGCCCGTCGGGATGGGCGAGGCCGCGGCCACCGCAGGCTTGGCGCCGCCAGCCACCGCAGCGAGCACATCGCCCTTGGTGACGCGGCCATCCTTGCCTGAACCGGCTACAGAGCCTGTGGCCAGGTTGTTGTCGGCCATCAGCTTGGCAGCTGCCGGCATGGCCACGCCAGCCATCGCGCCACCAGTGGCAGGCGTCGCTGTAGCAGGCACCGCTGCGGGTGCGGGGGCTGCAGCAGCGGGAGCGGCGGGAGCGGCGGCCGGGGCAGAAGCACCCGCCACCGCAGCGGTATCGATGCGGGCAATCACCTGCTGGGCCACCACGGTGCCGCCATCGGCCACCACCACCTCGGTCAGCACGCCGGCTGCTGGTGCGGGCACTTCCATCACGACCTTGTCGGTCTCGATCTCGATCAGGATCTCATCGACGGCCACCGCCTGGCCGGCGCGCTTTTTCCATTGCAGCAAAGTGGCCTCGGCCACGGATTCGGACAGCTGGGGAACCTTGACTTCTACGATTGACATATAAAGGGTCTCTGTATGACTTGAACGCTAGGTTGTTGGTTTCGATCCACGCGGATCACTTGGACAGCACAAAGCCCTTGAGCTTGCCGAAGGCTGCTTCAATGAGCGCCTTTTGCTGGTCCTGATGCAGGTGCGAGTAGCCGACCGCCGGCGAGGCCGATGCAGCCCGGCCGGCATAGCCCAGGCGCTGACCTTCGTGCATGTTCTCGTGCAGGTTGTGCTGGATGAAGAACCAGGCACCCTGGTTTTGCGGCTCGTCCTGGCACCAGACCAGCTCGGTGGCATTGGGGTACTTCTTGAGCTCAGCGGCGAAGGCCTTGTGCGGGAAGGGGTAAAGCTGCTCGACGCGCAAAATCGCCACATCGTCAGCGCCCTTGTCCTCGCGCTTTTTCACCAGGTCGTAATACACCTTGCCCGAGCAGGCGATCACCCGCTTGACCTTGTCAGCCTTGAGGGCCTTGTTCTCAGGGATCACGGTTTGGAAGCCACCTTTGGTGAACTCGGACACCGGCGAAGTGGCGTCTTTGTTGCGCAGCAGAGACTTGGGCGTGAAGATGATCAGGGGCTTGCGCAGATTGCGTACCATCTGCCGGCGCAGCACATGGAAGATCTGGCTGGCCGTGGTCGGCTGCACGATCTGCATATTGGTATCGGCCGCCAGTTGCATGAAGCGCTCGACGCGGGCCGAGCTGTGCTCAGGGCCCTGGCCTTCGTAGCCGTGCGGCAGCATCAAGGTGATGCCGTTGACACGGCCCCACTTGACCTCGCCAGAGGCGATGAACTGGTCGATCACCACCTGCGCGCCATTGGCAAAATCACCAAACTGCGCTTCCCAGATCACCAGGGTGTTGGGATCGTTGGACGCGTAGCCGTACTCGTAGGCCAGCACCGCCTCCTCCGACAAAATGGAGTCAATGACCATGAACGGCGCCTGATTGTCGGCCACGTTCTCCAGCGGCACATAGGTGCCGGTGTCCCACTTCTCGCGATTCTGGTCGTGAATCACAGCATGGCGGTGGGTGAAGGTGCCGCGACCGCAGTCCTCCCCCGACAGGCGCACCGGATAGCCCGAAGCCACCAGCGAGGCAAAGGCCATGTGCTCGCCCATGCCCCAGTCCACATTGATATCGCCCCGGCCCATGGCCGCCCGGTCGTCATAGACCTTTTTGACCAATTGGTGCGGCGTCACCGAGGGCGGGAAGGTGGTGATCTTCTCGGCCAGGCGTTTCCACTCCGCCAGGGGAATGGCGGTGTCGCCCGCATCGGTCCACTTCTTGCCCAGGAAGGGCGACCAATCAACCGCATATTTGCTCTTGAAGTTGGTCAGCACCGGATCGACGGTGTGCTTGCCCGCGTCCATGGCGGCCCGGTAGGCCCGGGCCATGTCATCGCCCAAGGAGGCTCCAAGGCCTTGCGCAGCCAACTTGTCAGCATACAACCTGCGGGTACCCGGATGCTGGGCAATCTTCTTGTACATCAGCGGCTGGGTCAGGCTCGGGGTGTCCTGCTCGTTGTGACCGAGCTTCCTGAAGCAGGTGATGTCGACCACCACATCCTGACCGAAGCTCATACGGTACTCGAGGGCCAGTTGGGTGGCCAGCACCACCGCCTCTGGATCGTCGCCATTGACGTGCAGCACCGGGGCCTCGACCATCTTGACGATGTCGGTGCAGAACACGGTCGAGCGCATATCGCGCGGATCAGAGGTGGTAAAGCCGATCTGGTTGTTGATGATGATGTGCACCGTGCCGCCGGTGGCATAGCCCCGGGTCTGAGCCAGCGCCAGGGTTTCTTGGTTGACGCCCTGGCCGCCAAAGGCGGCATCGCCATGCACCAGCACCGGCAGCACCTGCTTGCCCTTGGGATCGCCCCTGCGGTCCATGCGGGCGCGCACCGAGCCCTCGACCACCGGGTTGACGATTTCCAGGTGCGAAGGGTTGAAAGCCAGACTCAAGTGGACCGGGCCACCAGGGGTGGTGACATCAGAGGAAAAGCCCTGGTGGTACTTGACGTCACCGGCCGGTAGGTCTTCCGGGGCGGTATGGTCGAACTCGGCAAACAGATCGCCGGGCATCTTGCCCAGGGTGTTGACCAGCACATTGAGGCGGCCGCGGTGGGCCATGCCGATGACGATTTCCTGCACGCCCTGCGCGCCGGCTTGCTGAATCAGCTCGTCCATGGCGGCAATGAAGCTCTCACCACCTTCGAGCGAAAAACGCTTCTGACCCACGTACTTGGTGTGCAAGTAGCGCTCCAGGCCTTCGGCCGCCGTCAGGCGATCGAGGATGTGTTTTTTCTTCTCGACATCAAAAACTGGCTTGCTGCGGATGGCTTCTAGCTTTTGCTGCCACCAGCGTTTTTGCCCCATGTCGGTGGTGTACATGTACTCCACACCCAGGGTGCCGCAATAGGTCTCGCGCAGCGCATTGAGCAACTCGCGCAAAGACATGCGGGTTTTGCCAAAAAAGGTGTTGCTGGTGTCGAACACGGTTTC
>CANHGF010000218.1 GCA_947460065.1 Comamonadaceae bacterium | reverse complement strand
GATGAAGCGCAGCACTGCGCCGCTGCCCCGGAAATGCCGGGCCATGGGCACAATTTCCTGCTCGTTGGTGCCACGCTTGACCACCATATTGACCTTCAGCGGGGCCAGCCCAACTTTTTCAGCCGCTTCGATGCCGCGCAGGACGTCGGCCACCGGGTAGTCCACATCGTTCATGCGGCGAAACACGGCATCGTCCAAGCCGTCGAGGCTGACGGTGACACGGCGCAGACCGGCATCCTTGAGCGACTGTGCTTTTTTAGCCAGCAGCGAGCCATTGGTGGTCAAGGTGATGTCAAGCTCACGGCCTTGCGGCGTGCGAAGCTCGGCCAGCATGCCGATCAGGACCTCGATGTTTTTGCGCAGCAGCGGCTCGCCGCCAGTCAGCCTGAGCTTTTCGACGCCATGGGCGACGAACAGCCGCGCCAGACGGGTGATTTCCTCGAAGCTGAGCAGGGAGCTTTGCGGCAGGAAGGCATAGTCTTTGTCAAAGACTTCGCGCGGCATGCAGTAGCTGCAGCGGAAATTACAGCGGTCGGTCACGCTGATACGCAAATCGCGCAAGGGCCGGTGCAGTCGGTCGCTCAGTTGCCCGCTAGGGGTCGACAGCAAATCAGGAATGTGGGGCAGTGCGCCGCGGTAGCGCAGGTCGGCTACGGCGATGGTTCGGACAGGCTTGGGATCGTTCATAAGGCTTGTACTGGATTTTGCCGCAGTCGGCGGGCCTGCGCCATGAACGGTCGATTCGCTCAGACGCAGCGTGCGCCGTCGACCTCGATACACACGCCCGAGATGAAGGCCGCCTCGTCGCTGGCCAGGTAAAGCGCCGCATTGGCCACATCCAGCGCGGTGGAAAACCGCCCCAGGGGGATGGTGGCGCGAAAGCGCGCCAGTCGCTCTTCTGTGAGCTCGCCGCCGGCAAACGATTCGCCCAGGCCGGTAGAGGGGTTCATGACGGGGTTGATACAGTTGACCCGGATGTTGTCAGGACCGAGCTCGGCGGCCAAAGATTTGCTGGTGATGATGGCTGCGCCTTTGGAGCCGTTGTACCAGGTCAAGCCCGGCCGAGGGCGCACACCGGCGGTCGATGCAATATTGATGAAACTGCCGCCTCCCTGGCTGCGAAACACCGGTACCGCGTGCAAGGTGCTCAGGTAGATGCTTTTGACATTGACCGCGTAGCAACGGTCGAAATCGTCTTCACTGACGGTGAGCGCACTTTGGTTACGATGGGTCCAGCCGGCGTTGTTGACCATCACATCCAGACGTCCGTGGTGGGCCACCGCCTCATCAATCAGGCGCTTCATGTCGGCGCTACGGGTGACGTCGGCCTGTACGTAGCGGACCCGGCCGCCCGCAGCGCGGATCTCGTCGGTGACCCGCTGGCCACCTTTAGCGTCGATATCGTTGACGACTATGGCAGCGCCTTCTTCGGCCAGTCGCTTTGCAATGCCTTCGCCGATGCCGTTGCCGGCGCCGGTCACGATGATGGTTTTGCCTTGGAGACGCATGCGCTTGTCCTGTGAAAAATATTTCGGGCCCTGTCTGTGGGAGTATTCCCTTTAACGAGCCTCCATTTTGGCGGCCGTGGCTGCCTAGATCGGCACTGGTTCCATCACGCCGGGCGGAGTGAAGATACCAAACTGCAGCAGCGCCGGGGTGAACCTGAAGGTGGTCTGCAGACTGAAGCGAGACCGGCTCGAGCTTTAGTGGGCGGTCCTGCCCTGTATGTACTTGCGCAACCAGCCCAGTCCTTGCGAGGTGCCCTTGCGAGGTTTGTATTCGCAACCTACGAACCCATCGTAACCCAGGGACTCGAGCAACTGGAACAGATAGGGGTAGTTGACCTCACCCTCATCGGGTTCATGTCGATCGGGTACACCGGCAATCTGTATATGGCCAATGCCAGCCCAGTGCGCCCGCAGACGGCTGGCCAGGTCACCCTCAACGATCTGGCAGTGGTAGAAGTCCATCTGCACCTTGATATTGGGCCTGGCCACTTCGGCACAGATGGCATGCGCCTGTGCTTGGTGGGTGAGGTAGTAGCCGGGCATATCGCGCAGATTGAGCGGCTCGATCGTGACGGTGATGTTGTGTTCGGCCAAGCGGTCACAGGCCCAGCGCAGGTTGCTGACGTAGGTGTGATGCAGTAAGGCCGGATTGACCCCCTCGGGCTTGATTCCGGCCATGATGTGCAGGCGCCGCGCGCCAGTGGCCTGTGCATAGTGCAGTGCCGTGCTCAGGGTCTGCTCAAACTCAGCGCGCCTTTTCGGCAGGCAGGCCATGCCCCGCTCGCCGGCACTCCACTGACCAGGCGGCAGGTTGAAAAGGGCTTGTGTCAAACCGTAACGCTGCAACTGCGCGCCAATTTCTTCGGCATCGTATTCGTAGGGGAACAGGTACTCGACGGCAGCAAAACCGTCATCAGCGCTGGCAGCGAAGCGGTCCATGAAAGGGACTTCGTTGTACATCAGGCTCAGGTTGGCGGCGAAACGCAGCATGGTCGATGTTCAGTGTAGGGGGTTAGGGGTCAATAGCCTGCTTGCCAGAGTTGCCGCGGGCAACACAAATTGGCATGGGCTGTGGCTGCTAGGGTTTCGTCGTGGGCCGGGCCCGCGCGCAACTGGCCCCGCTGGGGCTCTGAAGTAAAAAAGCCCGCACGGGGCGGGCCTTTTTGAGAGTCGCAGCGCAAGCGGCTTATTTGCTGGCAGAGGCGGCTGCCGCAGCCGGTGCTGATGCAGCATCAGCCGCCGGTGCGGGTGCCGGTGCCACCACCGCTGCAGGAGCAGCGGGAGCCGGTGCGGGAGCGGCCTGGCTGTCACCATGGAACTTCATCATCAGCGGCACGATGAGCAGGGCCACGATGTTGATGATCTTGATCAAGGGGTTGACGGCTGGACCGGCGGTGTCCTTGTAGGGGTCACCCACGGTATCGCCGGTGACAGCAGCCTTGTGGGCTTCAGAGCCTTTGCCGCCGTGATGGCCGTCTTCGATGTACTTCTTGGCATTGTCCCAAGCGCCTCCGCCGGTACACATGGAGATCGCCACGAACAGGCCGGTGATGATGGTGCCCATCAGCAAACCGCCCAAGGCTTTGGGGCCAAGAATCAGACCCACCAGAATCGGTACCACCACTGGCAGCAGCGAGGGGATCATCATCTCCTTGATGGCAGCGCTGGTCAGCATGTCGACCGCGCGGCCGTACTCGGGCTTGGCGGTGCCTTCCATGATGCCCTTGATCTCTTTGAACTGGCGACGCACCTCGACCACCACCGAACCGGCTGCACGGCCGACGGCTTCCATGGCCATGGCACCGAACAGGTAGGGAATCAGGCCACCGATGAACAGGCCCACGATCACCATGGGGTCGCTCAGGTCAAAACTGATGGCCTTGCCATAGCCTTCCAGCTTGTGGGTGTAGTCGGCAAACAAGACGAGCGCGGCCAGGCCCGCCGAACCGATGGCGTAGCCCTTGGTCACCGCCTTGGTGGTATTGCCCACGGCGTCCAGCGGGTCGGTGATGTCGCGCACCGAGGCGGGCAGGTCCGACATTTCTGCAATGCCGCCGGCGTTGTCGGTGATCGGGCCATAGGCGTCCAACGCAACGATGATGCCGGCCATGCTGAGCATGGACATGGCGGCAATCGCGATGCCGTACAGGCCGGCCAGCTTGTAGGCCACGATGATGGCGATACAAACAAAGATCACAGGCCAGGCGGTCGATCGCATGGACACGCCCAAACCGGCAATGATGTTGGTGCCGTGACCGGTGGTCGAGGCTTGGGCGATGTGCTGAACGGGTGCGTACTGGGTTCCGGTGTAGTACTCGGTGATCCAGACGAGCAAGGCCGTCAGCACCAGGCCGACCACGCAGCTGCCGAACAGTTTCATTTGGCTACCGGCCGCGCCCAGGGCGTTGTCGGGGACCAGCCAGGTGGTGACAAAGTAAAACGCCACCAGGGAGAGCACGCCGGCAATGGCCAGCCCCTTGTACAGGGCAGGCATGACGTTCTTCATGCCGGGCGAGGCCTTGACGAAGAAGCAGCCAATGATGGAGGCGATGATGGACACGGCGCCCAGACCCAGCGGGTAAAGCACCGCGCTCAGGGGCGCTGCGGTCACCAGCAGGGCGCCCAGCACCATGGTGGCGATCAGGGTCACCGCGTAGGTCTCAAACAGGTCGGCAGCCATGCCGGCGCAGTCGCCGACGTTGTCGCCCACGTTGTCGGCGATCACCGCCGGGTTGCGCGGATCATCTTCAGGGATACCGGCTTCGACCTTGCCCACCAGATCGGCGCCCACGTCAGCGCCCTTGGTGAAGATGCCACCGCCCAGGCGGGCGAAGATGGAAATCAGCGAGGAACCGAAAGCAAAGCCGATCAGGGGGTTGAGCAGTCCGGCCAGGGTCTTGTCGGCCGCCGGATTGCTGCCCACGAGGAACCAATAAAAGCCGGTCACGCCCAGCAGGCCCAGACCGACCACCAGCATGCCGGTGATGGCGCCTCCGCGGAAGGCCACGTCCAGCGCCGGGCCTATGCCTTTGGTGGCCGCCTGTGCGGTGCGCACATTGGCGCGCACCGACACATTCATGCCGATGAAGCCGCAGGCGCCGGAGAGCACTGCGCCCACCACAAAGCCGATGGCGGCTTTACCGTCGAGGAACAGGCCGATCAGCACGGCCAGAACGATGCCGACCACCGAGATGGTCTTGTACTGTCTGGCCAGGTAGGCTGCAGCACCTGTCTGAATGGCGGCCGCGATTTCTTGCATGCGGGCGTTGCCCGCGTCTTGGGACAGGATCCAGCTACGTGCCCAAAAGCCGTAGACGACCGCTATCAATCCACATACCAGCGCCAGGATAAGCGCGGAGTTGCCCGTCATATCGAATCTCCATTGTTAGACGTGAGGGTTTCGGTGCACCGCAGGGGTCACGCTACACCGCCTTGCGTTGCTTCCTCCACCCCCGCCTCCACACGGGGACTGATTGGCCAACCTCTGGAATTTAGCGCCAAACGCGACCTTTTCGCGCCCTGCGTCAGGCTGGCATCAGTAAAATGAG
>CANHGF010000217.1 GCA_947460065.1 Comamonadaceae bacterium | reverse complement strand
CGCTGGCATCGGCCAGCAGGCTGCCCGGCAGGCGCTGCGTGAGTGCGGGCCAGTCCAGGGCCTCGAACAGCTCCAGCTGAGCGGCTGCGGGCTGCGCCGATATCTCGGCGGCTGCGCCGGGTCGGGCAGCGATTGAGCCTTCTTCCGAGATCAGCTCCTGAGGGCTGGGCGGCTGCGCTTGCAGCGCCGCGGCTGCCTCATGGGTCTGCAAGTCCTGCTCTGGATGGCGACGCCTGGGGCGTGCGCCGGCGCCTGCTTGATTGACACTCCGTTCAGCTGCGCTATCGGCGTGCTCGCTGTGGCCAGGCTGCGCACCAGCGGCGGGCTTGAGCTGGGCTGCGGAATTGGGCTTGGAAGCGGCAGGGTTGCGCATGGTATTCGAGTGACTTTTTAGACCCCCTAATCGTATCAAAATGTAAAAATTTTTGGAAGAAGATTGAACTGATGGATGGCTGCCTTTGAGGCTTCGCTTAAGGGAAGGCCAGACCTGCCGATGGAGCCTATGCGCAGGGCTGCGCAGCGGCTGTCGGTCCGTGTAAGATTGGTTTACTTTAAATTACATTTTTTGGTACTTCTCTGGTCTGGTTGCGGACCGACCGGGGATGCCATCTGGACGGGACATGAGCACTGAACAAGCCTATTTGCAGGCCGTGCGGGACTTCGTGCAGGCGCTTGGGGCGGACGCCAGCGGCTTCGATGAGGGCGCCGAGGTCAGTTTTGAGCATGACGGCCTGTTTGCCTTCATCTTTTTGCATCCGATGGAAGACAGGGCGGTGATCGATGTGGAAATTTTCAAGCTGCAGGACGCCGGCTCTGAGCCGGCCCAGCGCGAGCGCTTGCTGCTCTTGCACCAGCTCAACAGCATCACCCGGTTTACCCACGGCGCGACCGCCTTCGTGAGTGTGGACAACACGCTGATGCTCTCGCGGGAGCTGGCCATCGATGGCCTCAGTGGTGAAGGCTTGAAGCACACCCTGGCGCAGGTGCTCGATGCCGCCACCGACTTGCGTGCGGCCTGGACCCATTTGCGCGAGCTGATCGTGCGGGCCGGCCGGGTGGCGCAGGGGCAGACCGAGGCAGAGGGGCTGCTGTCGTCCCACCGATTGGCGTGAGGGTGATGTTCGGCGGTGCCTTGCACGCGGGGTGGGTCAGTGCTCGTTTGATAGGGGATTTTCCATGCCAAATTTAGGAATTTCGGGCCATCGCGCTGTTCAGCAAACGCCGACCGAGCAAGTCGGTGGCGGGCCAGAGCGGCGCGCGAGCGAGCAGCATTGGCCGGTGCAGTTCGCTGGAGCACAGGGAGCTCGTATCGATGGCGTACTTCATGCCCGAAGCCCGGCGGTGGTGGCGGGCGATCTGGGCCGCACCGATTCGCGCTCAGGCTCAACACACCAAGACGAGTTCAGTCATGCGATTGGCCGGATCATGGCTTGGGTGGGCACCACCGATCCCAAGGAAGAGGCGCCCTTGCGAGACAGTCTGCAGCGGTATTTGCGTCCGCGCGAAGATCAGGTGGCCCTGCCAGCGCTAGGCCCTTTGCGTTTTAGCCGCAGCGGGCAGCAGCAGGGCCGAGCCCAGGCGCAGGCCACAATGGCATTTGCCATCGAGCCGGGCAGTGCGGACCGGCCTGCGAGCCAGCCTTGATTCGCCTCAGGGCGTCTCGGCGCCAGCCGGGCGGCCGCTGGGGCTGCGCTTGGCCTTGAGCAGGTGGCGGCCCATGGATTCGATGTACTCGATGCCGCGGGCCCCGGCCACCAGTTGTTTGACCCGGCGATCACCGGCCACGTCTTGCAGTTGCAGGAAGTGACCTGCGCGCAGGCGCATCAGGCGTTTGTGCAGGGTCGCTGGTGAACCCAGATGGGCCATGGCAATCGTCTGGCGCACCGTCATGGGCGCCCCTTTGGCCCAGCGCAGGATCACGATCTCCAGCAGCGCGGTCTCATTGGGGTCAATCTCGTCGAGCGCGCCGGGCTTGCTCGTTGCGCTGCGGGCCACCAGCGCCAGGAAGCTCAAGTAGGCGCCGTAAGCCTGCGCGTCGCCAGGCAGCGGGATCAGCGGCACCTTCGGCGCCACCTCGGCAGTTGCTGGCAGGCCTACCTTGCGGGCCCGGCCGGGGGATTTTTTGACGTCTTTGAGAGTTTGCTCAGTAGTCATGATGATGCTTGCCCTTCCCAAAATAAAGCAGCCACAGTGATGTCGTCCGATTGCGGCGCGCCGTCTGCAAAGCCCGCCACCTCGCTGAAGAGTTGTTCGACCACGGTCGCAGGGGCCGAGTCCTTGACCAGGCGCAGCAGGTCCAGCAGGCGTTGCTCGCCGTAGGCCTCCAGTTGCGCGTTAAAGGCCTCGGTCACGCCGTCGGTGTAGGCTAGGAACAGGTCGCCGGGCTCCAGCTGTACGCTGGCGCTGCTAAAGGGCATGTCGGGCATGACGCCCAGCGCCATATCACCGGTCGGCTCGAGCCAACCGGTGCGTCCGTCGGCGTGGCGAATCAGGGGCGGGTTGTGCCCCCCGTTGGCATAGTCCAGGCGGCCGGTGATCGGATCGAAGATGGCCAGGAAAACGGTGACGAACAGGTCCAGTGGGTTTTGCCGGCACAGCTCGTCATTGGCCAGCGCCAGGCACTGGCCGACGCTGGCGCTTTGGCGCACCAGGCTGTTGATGCTGGTGCGTGCCACGGCCATGAAGAAGGCGGCGGTCACACCCTTGCCGGAGACGTCGGCCATGACCAGGGCGACCCGACCGTCGGGCAGGGCGACGAAGTCGTAAAAATCGCCGCCCATTTGGGTGGCGGGCAGCATGCGGGCATAGCCGCTGCAGCGCTCGGTCGCCGGGAAATGTTCGGGCAGGATGGCCAGTTGCAGCCGCCGTGCCAGATCCAGTTCCTTGGTGATGAGCGCCTGCGCATCGGATAGGGCCAGGTTCTTGTCGGCCAGTTCTCGGGTACGCTGGCTCACCAGGTCGTCGAGCACCCGCCCGCGGTGGCGCACCTCGTTGGCCATGGTCTTGAACACCCGGGCCAGTTCGCCAATTTCGTCGGTGCGCTCGCTGGTGCGCTCGAGCTGCTCAAGGCGGCCGAAGTCACCTTGACCCACCTGTCCGGCCACCTGGGTCACGGTGCCGATGGGCTTGGCGATCCGGTCGGCAAATGACAGGCTGACCATTCCGCCGATCAGGAAAATCACGATGCCAATGGCCAGTGCCGCCAGGGCTTGCTCTGTAAGCAGGTCATCAAGGCCCTGGCGAGGCAACTGAACCACGAAAGCACCGATGGATGTATCGAACTCGTCGCGTATGCTTTGAAAGACCTCGATGTGCTTGGCCTTGATCTCGGTGCGGCTCTTGCCGGTGGCTATAACGTCGCGCAGGACTTCTTTCTGCTTGTTATCCAGGGTTGCACGGTTGTCGCTACCGGCCACTTCCGAAGCCAGCTCGGCCATGTCTTTTTGAACGACATGGATGGCTTTGAGCGCGCCACTGGCCACCAGCACCCGCACCAGCTTTTGCACGCCCACGTCGTCCCGCAAGGCCTGCAGCGACTGCCCAGGCGTACCGACCTGCACGATGCGAGGCTTGTCCACGCCGGGCACACCCACGTACTTGAAGTGCTTGTTGTCAATTTCGCGCCGCATCATCGGCTGATTGATGACGCTGGTCTGGCCGTCGAGCAGGGGCCAAAAGGCCGAGGCCTGGGCCTGCACCTTGGGGTCGGGGTTGAAGGTGAAGTCGATGCCCTCGAGCGGGGCGTTCAGATAGGCGCGGCCCTTGGGGTCGGTGATCCAGATCTCGGCGATCATGGAACTGGCGATCACCCGTTTGAGCGAGGCCTTGATCTGGTCCGGGCTGCGCCCGGCCTGTTCTGCGGCAGCCACAAAGTGTGACAAGGCGGTGGCCGTGGCTTGCATGCCCTGACCCAGCACATCTTCCACCTGGTCGGGTAGCTGCTGAGAGATCGAGATGGACTGTGAGAGCACCCGCGAGAGGACATCCACGTCGCGCTCGACCTGTTCGATCACGATGGTGCGCGCATTCCAGGACATGGCCACCACCGTGATGCCGATGGCCAGCGCCAGAAAAATGGAGATGAATAAAAGCGCGCGAACGCGCAGGCCCATGCGCAGGCTTGCGTCCTGCTTCTGAGTCGCGTCTTCGATGAAGCTTAAATTCACAATCTTGTGCATTTTTAACTTATTTTATCAATCTATCCATAGTTTTGTAACATATGGATAACAATATTGAACCTCCACCTGTTTTTCGACCAGTCCCCCAGCCATGCCCCCCGCTTTGCCCGCAACGCCTCCCAAGCCGAGTCGACCGGTGGCTGAGTTTTCGCCCTTGCAGAGGCGCGACGTGGTCGACGGTCAGCAGATCTGGATCTGGATCTATCGCTTCGACGCTTCGGGCTGGCATTTGCGCGCCGTCAGTTCACGGGGCGCTTCGGTGGTCTGGCGTGAGCGCTTTGCCAGCGATGCGCTGGCCCTGCTCGCCTACGAGCGCGCCCTGGCTGAGCAAGGCGGCGGCTTCATCGTCAAGGCTGGAGAGCAGGTCAAAGGCATGGACGGCCTGAACCCTGACCTGCTGTCACCCCAGGATGCCCGGTACACCAGCGGCCGTGGTTTCTTGATGTACACCCTGCGCACCTTCTCCTTGCTGCGCAAATACGCGGGCCTGTGGCCGGCGCAGAGCATGCTTGGCCATGTGATCACCGGCTATCTTTACAAGAACGACCCGCCCACCTGGCCGCATGCGGTGCAGGGCATACCGGGTGCGCCGCCCAACATCGTGATGGAATTCACCGTTCCTGCCCAACACATCGAGGACCACGTGCTGCAGACCATGGGCTTGCGCAAGACCTTGCCCAAAACCGGCGATTGGTGGCGCTGAGAGTCCTGAAGGGTCTGGAGGGTCTGTGGGAACTGCGCCCTCGCAGCGATGCGGTGCTCGTTCGGGTCGCCATCGCGCCGAGGGCGGCGCTCCTACGAAAAGGGCTGGCAAGGGCGGCCCTGGGCAGCCGAGCTGTCTGGGCCCGCACCGTAGAATCGCCCTATGAAAATTCTCAT
>CANHGF010000216.1 GCA_947460065.1 Comamonadaceae bacterium | reverse complement strand
TGCGTCGGTAGTCCTGCGGGCTGATCTGGTCCATGGTGGTCTCCTGTTGTATGTCAGTGATGATCGCGCCGGCTGTCAGTGGGGCGGCGCACTGCGCAAGACGATAGGTGCTTTCGCCGCTGCGTTTTAGCGCGACAGCTCAGCCGTCCGGCTCTTGTAGGCCTCTGCCAGACAGGCTTTGTCCGAGCAGGCCTTGCGGGTTGCTTTGAGCCACTGTAACTGTTCGTTTTGCAGTGCCTTGGCATCGGTGGCCGCTTCGCGGGCCTTGCGGTAGACGGCAGACAGCTCTACATCCAGGCGGGCCAGCTCGCGATCGCTGCAGATCATCTTTTCTTGCGCTGAACGGGCCTTGGCGCAGTCGAAGCTGGCGGCGATCGGGCCGGTTTCTGCCGCTGCCGGCGCAGCCTCGGTCGGGGTCTGAGTCTGGGCGGGGGCCGGGGCCACCTGCTCAGGGGCTGGCGCGGGCGCCGGTGCCGGTGCTGACGGTGCGGCTGGGTTGCTGGCGGGCTTGGCGGCGGGCGCCGCAGCCTTGTCTGCGCCACCGAAAAGCGAGCCGAAGAATTTCTTGATCGCGTCGATCAGATCCAGAAGGAAGGCATACCAGGGGCGCTCGGCCTTGAACACCAGGTAGAAGGACTGCTTGGCCTTATAGGCCGAGGCCACGGGGGCAGACCAGGTGACGGTCTTGCCGTCCTTGGACACCTCGCCATTGGTCTCCAGGACTTTGGGCACGGTGGCGCTCCAGCTCAGATTGCGGCCGGCGAACATGGCCTCCATCATGCCCTCCATGCCCGTGTTCGCTTTGGCCTGATCCTTCATGTCAAAGCTGCTGTCAATGCGCCAGGCTCCGTCGGCGGCCGGAGCGATTTTGAACAGGGTGTTTTCCTTGTCGCCGGGCGAGAAACTGGCGAACTGGTCCAGCGGCCCTTGGGCCGACAACTTGCACACCACATTGCCGTCCGCCACCGACTCGCTGGTTTGGACCTTGATGGCGGTCGATGTATTGCGATCCTGAGAAAAGTTGTCGCACGCACCGCCCTTCTTATCGCTCATGGCTGCCAGCTTGGCATCAATGCGAAATTCTGCGCTGTAGCTCAACTCGCCCTTGTCAATCACGACCTTCTGGCTGACGTCGAAGCAAGCGGCCAGGCTTGTCGCGAACAGGAGCACGGCCGACAGGCGCAGAATCGATGTGAGGTTCATTGTTGTTAGATGGTTTTATGAAAAATCTGGTCAATGTAGCACGGCTGTAGGCCCCAATTCGGCGCTTGAACTGCGGTGGCGGCCACCCCGGCTTTCTGGACAATCGGCGCGTGGATGGCCTATTTCACCTGCTGTGACCGCTTGCGTGTGGTGATCAGAATCGCCAGCTCCGACAGACGCAGCACCGTCTCTAAGCGCCTCGCGTACTTCTTCCTCATCGAGAAGACGCTTTGGGGCAGCCAGGATTGACCTCTTGTCGTGAGCCAACCGATGAGATTGAAGTGGTCAGCGATCTGTTTGTCGATCCAACCGTCTCACCTCAGTTGAAGGATCGTCTGCACCAGAGTCTCTTGATGAGCACTCAGCGGTCGAATGTCCAGAGTCAGGGGTCCGCTGCTAACGCAGAGGCTCTTTGCGGGTTCTCTGGAGGACCTCTGCGCCTGAGGTCCTTTCGCGGTCACTCCACCGTCACCGACTTGGCCAAATTCCTCGGCTTGTCTACATCGGTCCCGCGCGCACACGCCGTGTGATAAGCCAGCAACTGCAGCGGCACCACATGCAGCAGGGGGCTCAGGTGACCGTAGTGCTCGGGCATGCGGATGACGTGTATGCCCTCGCTGCTTTCGATGCGGGTATCGGCGTCGGCCAGCACGTAGAGCATGCCGCCTCTAGCGCGCACCTCTTGCATATTGCTCTTGAGTTTTTCCAGCAGGCTGTCGTTGGGTGCGACAGTGACCACCGGCATGGAGCTGGTGACCAGGGCCAGCGGGCCGTGTTTGAGTTCGCCGGCCGGGTAGGCCTCGGCGTGGATGTAGCTGATCTCCTTGAGCTTGAGCGCGCCTTCCAGGGCAATCGGGTAGTGCAGACCGCGGCCGAGAAAGAGGGCGTTTTCCATCTTGGCAAAGTCTTCGGCCCAGCTGATCACCTGCGGCTCGAGCGCCAGCACGGCTTGCAGGGCCGCGGGCAGGTGGCGCATGGCTTTGAGATGGGCTGCCTCTTGCGCCTCGCTCAGTTGCCCGCGGGTCTGTGCCAGCGCCAGGGTGAGCAAAAACAGTCCGGCCAGCTGCGTGGTGAAGGCCTTGGTCGATGCCACGCCGATCTCCACCCCCGCCCGGGTGATGTAGGCCAGCTGGCATTCGCGCACCATGGCCGAGGTCGATACATTGCAGATGGTCAGCGTCTTGTTCATGCCCAGGCTCTGCGCATGGCGCAGCGCGGCCAAGGTGTCGGCGGTCTCGCCGCTTTGGGTGATGGTCACCACCAAGGTGCGCGGGTTGGGCACGCTGGAGCGGTAGCGGTATTCGCTGGCCACCTCGACCTGGGTCGGAATCTTGGCGATGTCTTCCAGCCAGTATTTGGCCGCACAGCCGCTGTAATAGCTGGTGCCGCAGGCCAGGATCAGCACCGACTCGATCTCCTTGAAGGTGCGATAGGCACCGTCGCCAAAGAGCTCGGGCGTGATGCCTTCCACGCCCTCGAGGGTGTCGGCAATCGCCCGCGGCTGCTCGAAAATCTCTTTTTGCATGTAATGCCGGTAGGGGCCCAGTTCGGCCGCGCCGCTGTGCGCCTGCACCGTACGTACCGGCCGCTGCACCGGCCGGCCTTGCGCATCGAGTACCCAGTACTTGCCCGGCTGAAGGTCGACCAGGTCGCCTTCTTCCAGGTAAACAATTTGGTCGGTCACGCCGGCCAGGGCCATGGCATCGCTGGCCAGGAAATGCTCGCCGCCTTCGCCCACGCCCAGCACCAGCGGCGAGCCAGCGCGTGCGCCCACCACCCGCTGCGGCTCGTCCTTGCAAAACGCAGCAATCGCATAAGCCCCCTGCAATTGGCGGGTGGCCGCCTTGAGCGCCTCGAACAGGTCGCCGTCATAAAGGCTGTCGATCAGATGGACGATGACCTCGGTATCGGTCTGGCTCTGAAACACATAGCCGCGGGCCTGCAATTGCGCGCGCAGCTCCTCGTGGTTTTCAATGATGCCGTTGTGCACCAGCGCCACCCGCCCGGGCTTGCCCTGCACATCACCTCGGCCATGGCTGAAGTGCGGATGCGCGTTGTGCACCGCCGGCGCGCCGTGGGTGGCCCAGCGGGTGTGGGCAATGCCGGTGCCGCCGGCGATGTCCTCGCTCTGGACCTGAGCTTGCAGTTCGGCCACCCGCGAGACGCTGCGGGCGCGCTTCAAGCCGCCGGCATACACCGCTACGCCGCAGGAGTCGTAGCCGCGGTATTCGAGCCGCTGCAGGCCTTGCACGAGGATGGGAACGATGTTGCGGTGAGAAACCGCCGCGACGATGCCGCACATGGGGGACTCCTTCAGACTGAAGGCTGGAATCCTAAGCTTTTGGCAACGATCATTGATTTCTATTTAAGACTGAAATGGCAATTTAATTTCATGCATATGCGAAAATGGCCATTTATTGCAAATATTCTATCTAAATGGAAGAAATTATCTCAGATGAGCTGGACTTGCGCTTGCTCGACGCGCTGCAGCAGGACGCCTCACGCAGCAACCAAGACCTGGCCCTGGCCTTGCAAATTTCGCCGGCCACCTGCTTGCGCCGCATTCGTCGGCTGCGCGAAGCCGGGCTGATCGAGCGGCAAATGGCGGTGCTCAGCGCCGACCGGCTGGCCGCCACCCTGGGCCATGGCTTGACCGCGGTGGTCGAGCTCACTTTGGACCATCAGGGCGACGAGCAGGCGCGCGCCTTCGAAGCTCGGGCGGTGGCCGAAGATGCGGTGCAGCAGTGTTACCGCGTCTCGCCCGGCCCCGATTTCGTGCTCATCGTCCGGGTCGCCGACATGCCCGCCTATGCCGCGCTGGCCCAGCGCTTGTTCAACAGCGACGCCAATGTGCGCAACGTCAAGGCGTTTTTCAGCATCCACCGCGCCAAGTTCAGGCCGCTGGAGCCGCTGGGGCTGCAGACCTCGCTTGAACGCTGAGGACCACTGACTTGCCAAAATTTGCCAAAGTCGCAATCTTCCCGCCATGAGCACCATGAACGTTTCCTTGCCGCAGGCCTTGAAGTCTTTTGTCGATGAGCAGGTCAGCGAGCGTGGGTATGGCACCAGCAGCGAGTATGTGCGTGAGCTGATCCGCAAGGACCAGGATCGGCAGCGTTTGCGAGGCCTGCTGCTGGCTGGCGCGGCTTCTGCGCCCGCAGCGCCGGCCGATGTGGCCTTTTTCGATAGCCTGCGTCTGCGGGTTCGTCAGGCGGCCAAGCCAGGTCGCCGCGGGTGAAGGCCAAACCGGTCGTCCTGCGCGCTCAAGCGCAACAGGACATCGACGAAGCCATTGCTGATTACCTGGGTGAGGGCGGGCAGGATCTGGCGCTGCGGTTTGTTGATGCGCTGGAGCAAGCGACCACCCACATCGGCCGGCAGCCCGGTACGGGGTCACCCCGCTACGGGCATGAACTGAATTTACCCATCTTGCTATTCTGGCCTATGTCCCGGTTCGAGCAGATTCTTTTTTATGTCGAACATGAGGGGCATGTCGATGTTTGGCGTGTCTTGCACGGTCGTCGGGACATCGCAGCCTGGATGAACCAACCAGAAGCGGGCTGATCACCGCCCCCAGCCAGGCCGGCGCCTATTTCTTCTTCGCCGGCCTTTGCCAGTTGGCCACCGACACCTGCTTGCCGCGCGCTACCGTGAGCGCGCCAGCCGCGGTGCTTTTGGTGATGGTCGAGCCGCCGCCTATGGTGCCGCCCGCGCCCAGCGTGACCGGCGCGACCAGCACGCAGTTGCTGCCCACATGGACGTCGGCCTCAATGACGGTGCGGTGCTTGTTGGCGCCGTCGTAGTTGGCGGTGATGCTGCCGGCGCCATAGTTGACCCGCTCGCCCACGGTGGCAT
>CANHGF010000215.1 GCA_947460065.1 Comamonadaceae bacterium | reverse complement strand
TCCTCGGCGCCATGGGCGCCCACCACAAGGAGGAGTCACGGGTCGAGGACGACGGCCTGTGGGCGGCGCAGTACGGGGTGGCCAAGATCGCCAGCGGCGCGGCGCAGGTCGGCCTGATCATTGCCTACTCCAAGCCTTCGGAGTCCGACGTTCGCCAGTTCTACCGGACCATGGCCGACCCTTTCATCCAGCGCCCCATTGGCCTGGACGAGGACAGCGCCTGCGGCCTGCAGGCGCAGCGCTATCTGCACGCCCACCAGCTGACGTCGGCCGATCTGGCCGAGGTGACGGTGGCGGCCTGGCGCAAGGCCAACAGCAATCCAACGCTTGAGCTGAAACAGGTACCCACCGTCAGCGAGGTGCTGGCTTCGCCCATGGTCGCCTCTCCCCTGACCCAGGCCATGATGGCCAGGCCGGTTGACGGCGCGGTGGTCATCGTGCTGGCCAATGCCCATGTCGCTCGCCGCGTGACGACCGAGCCGGTGTGGGTCAAGGGCATAGGCGCGGCCATGGATAGCAGTGTTTTTGCGATGCGCGATGCCCAGCTCGATGTTTGTCGGCAAGCGGCACAAAAAGCCTATGCCCGCGCTGGCCTGAGCCCGGCGCAGATGGATCTGGCTGAGACCAGCGCCACTTCGGCGGCGGCCGAGTTGATGACGCTGGAGGCCTTGGGCCTGGCCGAGCCGGGCAAGGCGATTGAGCTGTTCCGCCAGGGGCGCGATGCGGCCATCAATGCGTCGGGCGGCGCCTTACCGGCCAACCCCATCATGGCCACCGGCTTGGTGCGGCTGAGCGAGGCGGCGCAGGCCCTGTGGGGCCAGCGCGGTAGCGGTGCCAAGAGCAGCCGGCGCGCCGTCGTTCATGCCAGTTCGGGCATTGCAGCCCAGTCCCATTGCGTATTTGTTGTCGAGGTGGAGCGTCCATGAGCCGAGTTGCCATCATCGGGGTCGGTCAGACCCACCATCAGCGCCGTCGGGCCGATGTCAATGTGCCAGGTCTGGTGCGCGAGGCGGCCCAACGGGCTTTGGCCGACGCCAAGCTGGAGATGTCCGACATTGACTCGGTGGTGGTGGCCAGCGGTCCCGTCTTGTTCGCGGCGGTCAATCAACCGGAAAAATGGGTCTTCGACGCCCTGGGCGCACGCGGCAAGCCGGTGGTGCGCATCACCAGCGGCGGCGGCACCGGCTTTGCGGGCGCGCTGGCAGCCTACTACCAGGTGGCTGGCGGTCAGGCCGACCGGGTGCTGGTGGTGGCCTATGACAAGCTCTCCGAAGGCGCGCTGCAGGCCTCGATCTCCAGCCTGTATGACCCCTTCTGGGGCCGCGAGTTTGCGGTCGGCATCATGGGTTTTTCAGCCGCGTACTGGCGGGCCCGCATGGACAAGTTGGGGCACACTGAAGAGGCTGCCGCGCAGGTGGTGGTCAAGAATCTGAACAACGCGCGCATGAACCCGTATGCCCATGTGCGCAAGACCGTCACCGTCGACGATGTGCTCAAGTCGGCCCCTCTGGCCTGGCCCATCAAGCTGCTGGACGTGCCGCCGATTTCTGACGGTGCAGCAGCGGTGGTGCTGACCCGTGAAGAACTGGTCGCTCAGCACACCGACACCCCCGCCTTCATCCGCGGCATCGCCTACTGCGCCGAGGCCGACAACGCGCCGCAGCGCTCCATGCTGATGTCCGAGCCCCTGGCCCATGCGGCCCGGGTGGTGTATCGGGCCAGCGGCATCACCAACCCCCGGCGTCAGCTTGACGTGGTGGAAGTGCAAGAGCCCTACAGCTGCTTTGAATTGAGTTACTACGAGAGCCTGGGCCTGTGCCGGCCTGGCGGCGCGGCCGAGCTGATTGCCTCGGGCGCCACCGCGATGGGAGGCGATATTCCGGTCAATCCATCGGGCGGCTGCCAGGGCGCCAATCCGATTGGGGCGGCCGGCTTGATCCGCCTGGTCGAGGCGGCGATGCAGGTCACCGGCCGTGCCGGCGAGCACCAGGTGGCCGGTGCGCGCCTGGCCGCGGCACAGACCGGTGGTGGCTGGGCCAATTTGCGCGGCCTAGCCGTCGTCAGCGCAGACTGACATCACGCGATCGTGTACACACAGGAGTTTTAGACATGCATCTGGCCCCCGACAGCGTTGCGCTGGACCTGCCGCCGCTGCAAAGCACCATCGCCCTGCCTTACCGGCTGACGCCGGGTAAGGCCACCGGTACCTTTTTGGCCGAACTCGCCGCGCGGCGCATCGTCGGCTCGCGCTGCCTGCGCTGCCAGCGGGTCGAAGTGCCCGCTCAGGACGTATGCAGATGCGGCCATGATGAGTTGCAGTTCGTCGCCTTGAGCACCGCGGGCACCTTGCAATCGTTCACCCGCATGGCCGATAAAACCTTGGGCTTGATTCGCTTGGACGGTTGCGACTGCGACCTGCTGCACCGCCTGCACGGCGAGCATGACTGGGCGGTCGGGCAAAGGCTGCAGGCCTGCTGGAGCGACAGCCCACAGGCACAGGCACTCGATCTGCTGGGTTTTGAGCCGGCCGGGCAGAGCGTTGGCGATGCGGTGGCGCCGACAGCCTTCGAGCCCTCTCGCGATCCGCTGGACAGCATGGCCACCGAACTCAAGCTGCACTATCAGCACGCGGCCGGCCCCTACTATGGGCGCCTGTTTGACGAGATGCGCACCTCCGGCCGGATCATGGGCATACGCTGCAGCCACTGCCAGAGCACCTTGCTGCCGCCGCGCGAGTTGTGCGATGTTTGTTACGAGCGCA
Organism: Comamonadaceae bacterium; assembly: GCA_947460065.1. Lineage (GTDB taxonomy): Bacteria > Pseudomonadota > Gammaproteobacteria > Burkholderiales > Burkholderiaceae_C > Polaromonas. The sequence goes on along the minus strand of CANHGF010000215.1, from coordinate 2,305 downwards.
CCGGCACCTGGGCCGATGTGGCCGACACTGGCGTCTTGCAGGCGTTTTCCATCATCCACCTCAAATTCGTCGGCCAGCGGCGCGACCCGCCCTATGTCTACGCTGAGGTGCTGCTCGACGGCGCCTCGACCAAGATCATCCACATGCTCGACGGGGTGGATATCGATTCAGCGCCCGCCAAACTCAAGCCGGGGATGCGGGTCAAGGCGGTCTGGAAGGCCGAGCGCAAGGGCTCGCTGGACGATATCTCGCATTTTGAGTTGATCGACCCGATCTGATCCGAAGGCGCTGGCTTGGCTGCTACAACCGCTTCGCTGGCCACCGCGCCTCCAAAGAGCAGCAGCGGGCTGCGATGGGAGCAGGTGGTGCTGCAGGCGCTTGAGCGCGGGCGCTCGCATTCCCCCAAGCCCAAGCAATCGCGCAGCCGTGACCGTCATGCCGAGATCCTCGGCGCTGCGGTTCGGGTGTTTGCCCGCGACGGCGTTGCGCGTGCGCGCATCGCCGACATCGCGGCCGAGGCGGGCGTGCCCTTGTCCTCGGTCTACGACTACTACGACAGCAAGGAAGACATCGCTTATGCGGTGCCGATTGCACAGACCAGCGAGTTTGTGGCGGAGTTTCATACCAAGGCGCTGAAGTTGGACAACGCCGATGAGCGCCTGTATTTGTTCATGTGGCTGACGGTGGACTTTGCCCGGCGGCATCAGGATTGGGCCCGCACCCTGTATCTGGAGGTCTGGCCCAGCGTGATGGTCAACAAGACTCGGGTCAAGGATTCGCTCGACGATTTCGGCCGCATCATGTACACCCTGATCGAAGACGGCGAGACGGCTGGGCTGTGGCCGGCCGATCCCGACCGCTACCAAACGGTGACGATTTTCATCGGCAGCCTCAGCCAGATGATCATCACCTGGCTGCTCTACAAACGGCCTCGCCAGTTGATGAAGGCCACCGCGCCTTTGGTGCGACGGTTGATGGGGCTGCTGCAAGCGTCTGCGCCGCAGGTCGATCGACGCGGGGTCAAGAGTTAGGGGCAGGACGGGTGCGGGCAGTCCAGTTGCCCGGCCTGCCTGTTGGAAGAGGAAAGGTGCTTGAAGATGGGTATCACTCAGGAGTTGGCCGCTTTTGCGATCGGAACCCGCAACCAAGACATCGACGAGCTTGTCTTGCGCGAGGCCCTGAGGGCTGCCTTTAACTGGGTGGGCTGCTCAGTGGGCGGCAGCGACCGCCCGGCTGTGCTCGCAGCGCGCGCCGCGACCGGCCGAACCGCGGGACAAGGTAAGTCAGTGGTGCTGGGCCAAGGCCAGTGTCTGGACGCGGTCAGTGCAGCTTTTGCCAATTGCATGGCTTCGAGCGTCGATGCTTTCGACGACACTGATGCGGTGATGATGCTGCACCCCAGCAGCCCAGTGGCTGCCGCCGCTTTTGCGGTGGCGCAGGAGCAGGGTGCGAGCGGACAGCAGTTTCTTGACGCTTTGGTGGTGGGCATGGAGGTGGAATACCGACTGTGCCGGATGATGGCGATGCCGCCAGCCAGGCCGCGACATGGGGTGTATCTCTCAGGCCTGACCGGATCGCCAGGTGCTGCGGCTGCAGTGTCTCGTCTGCTGGGGCTCGACCAGGAGCGCGCGGCCTACGCCCTGGCCATTGCCTGTGTGGCCGGCGCCGGGCAACAAGATGCGCTGTCGAGCATGTGCTGCCCCTTCGTGCCTTCCCATGCGGCTCGCAACGGGGTGATGGCGGCCTTCATGGCCGAGGCCGGATTCAATGGCAGTGCGACTGCCATCGAGGGTGAACGGGGCTACGGCCGGGTTTTCAGTGAGCAGCCGCAGTGGCAGGCGGCAGTGGCTGACCTGGGCAAGGTGTGGCACCAACGCAGCATCACCTATAAGCCCTATCCCTGCGGCATCGTGGCCCACGCCGGTGTAGACGCTTGCCTGAACATCGCCCATCGTGCCGGTTTTGATGCGCAGCGGGTTGTCAAGGTCGAGGCCCGGGTGCCGCAGCTGACGCTCGATTTGATGGGCCGGCAGGGCATGCCTGCTGACGCGCTGCAGGCCCAGGTCAGTGCCCGCCACTGGATGGCCTGCGCCCTGGTCTTTGGCTGTGCCGACGCCCGACACACCCTGGATGGGGTGTTGCGTGACCCGCAGGTGGCGGCCATGCGCGATCGCATTGAGTTGATCCCTGAGGCGCACCTTGCGCGCGACGCTGCGGCGGTGTCGGTCCACCTGAAGGACGGGCAGGTGCTCGAATTTGCAGTGGCGCACGCTTTGGGCAGCTTCGACCATCCGATGAGCGATGC
>CANHGF010000214.1 GCA_947460065.1 Comamonadaceae bacterium | reverse complement strand
TTGTCGACCCGGATGCGGATTTCTCCCAGCACATCGTCGACCTGATGGGTGGCCGGACGCACTTCCACCTCGGGGTCGACCAGACCGGTGGGGCGCACCACCTGCTCGACCACCTTGCTGGCGCGCTGCTGCTCATAGGCCGCCGGCGTGGCCGAAACGAATATGGCCTGCCTGACCTTGGATTCGAATTCCTCGAACTTGAGCGGCCGGTTGTCGAGCGCGCTCGGCAGCCGAAAGCCGTAGTCGACCAGGGTGACCTTGCGCGAGCGGTCGCCGTTGTACATGGCGTTGAGTTGGCCGATCATGACGTGACTCTCGTCGAGAAACATCAGCGCGTCCTTGGGCATGTAGTCGCACAAGGTGGCCGGCGGCGAGCCAGGCGGCGCACCACTCAAATGGCGGGTGTAGTTCTCAATGCCCTTGCAGTGCCCCACTTCACTGAGCATCTCCAGGTCGAAGCGGGTGCGCTGCTCCAGGCGCTGCGCCTCGACCAATTTCCCCATACCCACCAATTCGGCCGACCGTTCTGACAGCTCAATCTTGATGCTCTCGACGGCTGCCAGCACTTTGTCCCGGGGGGTGACATAGTGGCTCTTCGGGTAGATGACGAAGCGCGGGATCTTCTGCCGGACGCGGCCGGTCAGGGGGTCAAACAGTTGCAGTGATTCGATCTCGTCGTCGAACAACTCCAGCCTGATGGCCAGTTCGGAGTGCTCAGCCGGGAAGACGTCGATCACATCGCCGCGCACCCGAAAGCAGCCGCGGCCGAATTCGACATCATTGCGGCTGTATTGCATGCGAATCAGCCTGGCGATGACGTCGCGCTGGCCCATGCGGTCGCCCTGGCGCACGATGAAACGCATCTCGGTGTAATCCTCGGGCGCGCCAATGCCATAAATCGCGCTAACCGTTGCCACAATGATCACATCGCGCCGCTCGAGCACGCTTTTGGTAGCCGACAGCCGCATCTGCTCAATGTGTTCATTGATGGCCGAGTCCTTCTCAATGAAGAGATCGCGCTGCGGAACATAGGCCTCCGGCTGGTAGTAGTCATAGTAGCTGACGAAATACTCGACCGCGTTCTTGGGAAAGAACTCCCGGAACTCGCTGTAAAGCTGGGCCGCCAGCGTCTTGTTGGGGGCAAACACGATGGCCGGCCGCCCCAGGCGCGCGATGACATTGGCCATGGTGAAGGTCTTGCCTGAGCCGGTGACGCCCAGCAGGGTCTGGAAAGCTTCCGCGTCTTCCACGCCCTCGACCAATTGCGCAATCGCCGCAGGCTGATCACCCGCCGGCAGGTATGGCATGAACAGTTCAAAGGGCGAGCCTTCAAAGCGTGCGAATTCCCCGGTCGGCGGGGACTCTTCGTCAACGATGGCAAGGGGGGTGGCCGGTCTTGGGGGCATCAAACTCATCCTGGCCCGTTAAAATTCGGGCAACCGAGCAGGATACGCGATCCTGAGCCAATTTTCGAGCTCAGACGGCCGGGATCGGTTCCAGTGCGCTGGTCTGCCTCTTGCTCAACCCGTTCCATTCATCGCTTAAGGAATTTCATGTCTTTGTTCACCGCCGTCGAAATGGCACCTCGCGACCCGATTCTGGGCCTGAACGAGCAGTTCGCTGCTGACCAGCACGCCAGCAAAGTCAATCTGGGCGTCGGCGTGTACTACGACGACAAGGGCAAACTGCCTTTGCTGCATTGCGTGCAGGCGGCTGAAAAACGCATGGCCGAAAAGCCCACCCCGCGCGGCTACCTGCCCATCGACGGCATTGCAGCCTACGACAGCGCAGTCAAGGTCCTGGTCTTTGGCCAGGACAGCGAACCGGTGCGCTCGGGCCGGGTGGCCACCGTACAGGCCATTGGCGGTACCGGCGGCTTGAAGGTCGGCGCCGATTTCCTCAAGCGACTGAACCCCAATGCCAAGGTGATGATCAGCGACCCCAGTTGGGAAAACCATCGCGCCCTGTTCACCAACGCCGGCTTTGTGGTTGAAAGCTACCCCTACTACGACGCAGCCAATCGCGGCGTGAACTTTGAAGGCATGCTGGCCGCCCTCAACGCTGCGGCTGCCGGCACCGTCGTCGTGCTGCATGCATGCTGCCACAACCCGACCGGCTACGACATCAGCACCGAACAGTGGAGCCAGGTGATAGCCGCCGTCAAGTCGAAAAACCTGGTGCCCTTTCTGGACATGGCCTACCAGGGCTTTGGCCACGGCATCGCCGAAGACGGCGCGGTCATCGCACAATTTGTGGCCGCTGGCCTGTCGATGTTCGTCTCTACCTCGTTTTCCAAGAGCTTTAGCCTCTACGGCGAGCGGGTCGGTGCACTGAGTGTGCTGTGCGAGAGCAAGGAGGAAGCAGACCGGGTGCTCAGCCAACTCAAGATCGCGATCCGTACCAATTACTCCAACCCGCCCACCCACGGCGGCGCCATCGTGGCCACCGTGCTGGGCACACCCGAGCTGCGCGCCCAGTGGGAGCAGGAACTGGGCGAGATGCGGGTGCGCATCAAGGCCATGCGCCAACAACTGGTCGACGGCCTCAAAGCCGCCGGCGTCAAGCAGGACATGAGCTTCATCACCAGTCAGATCGGTATGTTCAGCTACTCTGGGCTGAACAAGGATCAGATGGTGCGCCTGCGCAATGAATTCGGGGTCTACGGCACCGACACCGGCCGCATGTGCGTGGCTGCGCTCAACAGCCAGAACATCGGCCACGTCTGCGCTTCCATTGCAAAAGTGGTGTGAGCCTGCGGGAGTGACGCCTGCCACTGGCGAGGCTCAATGGGCAGGTGCCAGCTTGCGTGGGAGTGACAAGGTGGTGACAGACGGTCACAACTTTAGAGTCCGTTCCCGCTTTTTCAAGCTCGACAACTGATATATTGCTGCACTGCAACAAATTTGCTCGCCGACACCAGGAGGCCCCATGCTTTACCAAGTCTATGAAACCCAGCGCACCGTCATGGAGCCTTTCGTGGACTTCGCGCAGGCGGCGGCCAAGTTGTTCAGCAACCCTCATTCGCCCGCTGGCTCCCACCCCTGGGCGCAGCGCGTCTCAGCGGCCTACAGCTTGATGTACCGGCTAGGCAAAGACTATGAAAAGCCAGCCTTTGGCATCACCACGGTGGAGGTCAGCGGTGTCCCAGTGGCCATCCAGGAGCGGGTGGAAATCGACAAGCCCTTTTGCGAGCTGCGTCGCTTCAAGCGACTGAGCGACGACGTACCGACCCTGGCCAAGCTCAAGACCCAGCCGGTGGTCCTGATCGTCGCCCCGCTGTCGGGCCACTACGCCACCTTGCTGCGTGACACGGTCAAGAACATGCTCAAGGACCACAAGGTCTACATCACGGATTGGCGTAACGCGCGCATGGTGCCCATGGATCAGGGCGACTTCCACCTGGACGACTATGTCAACTACGTGCAGGAATTCATACGCCACCTGCAGGGTCGCTATGGCAACTGCCATGTGATCAGCGTGTGTCAGCCTACGGTGCCGGTGCTCGCTGCCGTGTCCCTGATGGCCAGCCGCGGTGAAAAAACGCCGCTGACCATGACCATGATGGGCGGGCCGATCGATGCACGCAAGTCGCCGACAGCGGTCAACAACCTGGCCATCAACAAGAGCCACAACTGGTTTGAGAACAACGTGATCTTCCGGGTGCCTGGCAACTTCCCGGGCGCGGGCCGCAGGGTCTACCCCGGCTTCATGCAGCATGCGGGCTTTGTTGCCATGAACCCCGATCGTCATGCCAGCAGCCACTACGACTACTTCAAGGACTTGATCAAGGGTGACGATGCCAGTGCCGAGGCCCACCGCAAGTTCTACGACGAGTACAACGCGGTGCTCGACATGGACGCGCACTACTACCTAGAGACCATCAGCACGGTGTTCCAGGAGTTCAAGCTGGTCCACGGCACCTGGGAGGTGCTCAACCTGGATGGGCAGCCAGAGTTGGTGCGGCCCCAGGACATTAGCAGCACTGCCTTGATGACGGTCGAGGGCGAGCTCGACGACATCTCGGGTTCAGGCCAAACGGCGGCCGCGCATGAACTGTGCAAAGGCGTCAGCAAAGCCATGAAGCAGCACCTGGAAGTGCCCGGGGCAGGTCACTACGGCATCTTTAGCGGCCGCCGCTGGCGCGATGTGGTCTACCCACAGGTCAAGTCCTTCATACTTGAGGGCCAAAGCCGCCTGAAACCGCAGCGCGAGCCCGCCCAGGCTACGGCTAAGGCCAAGGCGCCGACTCGCACGACAAGTACGATGAGCAACGCCAGCCAGCCAGGCCGCAAGAGCAGCAAGCCGGTAGCGCGCAAGCGGGCCGCACGCAGCAGCTAAAGCCCGCTGCGCGAGGCGCTGCGGCATGCGCGGTCTGCAAGCCGTGGACAATTGCTCGTCGTGACACAGACCAGATCCTTACTGCTTGAGCGCATCCTTGATGCGCTGCCGCAAACCCAATGCACCCGCTGCGGCTACCCCGACTGCCGCGCCTATGCCCAAGCCCTGTCCCAAGGGCAGGCCCAGATCAACCAGTGCCCGCCGGGCGGCCAGGAAGGCATCGCCCGCTTGGCCGCCATTACTGGACTGCCCGAGCTTGCGCTCAATCCCGACCATGGACAGGAAGGACCCCGTGCGGTCGCGGTAATCGACGAGGACTGGTGCATAGGCTGCACCCTGTGCCAGCCGGTCTGCCCGACCGATGCCATCGTCGGCGGCCACAAGCTCATGCACACCGTCATTGAAAGGCACTGCACCGGCTGCGAGTTGTGCCTGCCCGTCTGTCCGGTCGACTGCATACGCATGGAGGTGGTGACCGAGACCACAGGCTGGCAGGCCTGGGACGATGTGAAGGCCGCACAAGCGCGCAGCCGCTACGCCGCCCACCAGGAGCGCCAGCGCCGCAGCGAGGAGAAACGGGCGGGCGAAAAGCAGGCCAAGGTGCAGGCCAAACTGGCAGATTTAGGCGCCCACAGCCAGATCACCGACACCGCCGAGCTCGAGCGCAAAAAGTCAGTGATCCAGGCCGCTCTTGAACAAGCCCGCCATCGCCGCAAGGGCGCTGGGTAGAT
>CANHGF010000213.1 GCA_947460065.1 Comamonadaceae bacterium | reverse complement strand
TGATCGTCTCGCCCCATTGGGACCGCGCTGTTGTGGAGGCCGCCTTGCAGGAAGGCATGGTCTGCATGCCCGGCGTGGCAACGCCCACCGAGGCCTGGGCGGCCTGGCAGGCCGGCGCTCACGCGCTCAAACTGTTTCCTGCCGAGATGATCACGCCCACGGTGCTCAAGGCCCTGCGCGCGGTGCTGCCGCGCGATCTGCCCTTGCTGCCGGTAGGCGGCATCAGCAGCGCCAACATGCCCACCTACTGGCAGGCGGGCGCCAGCGGCTTTGGCATAGGCTCGGCACTGTACGCGCCGGGGCGCAGCGCAGAAGCGGTCGCTCAGGCTGCGGCCGAATTCAAAGCGGCCTGGCATCGCTGCGCAGGCCGCTGAACACCCCTGTCGTCCCTCAGAGCTTGAAGGGCACCACCTTCTGGCGCTGCTCGCCCAGGCCATCGATACCCAGGGTCATCACGTCGCCGCGCTTGAGATAAATCGGTGCGCTCTGGCCGTCTTTCTTGACGCCCATGCCCACGCCCGGGGGCGTGCCGGTGGTGATGATGTCGCCGGGCTCCAGGGTCATGAACTGGCTGACATAGCTGATCAGCTTGGCCACGCCGAAGATCATGGTCTTGGTCGAGCCGGTCTGCATACGCTGGCCGTTGAGGTCCAGCCAGAGGGCCAGGTTTTGCGGATTGGGCACCTCGTCACGGGTGACCAGCCAGGGGCCGATTGGGCCGAAGGTGTCGCAGCACTTGCCCTTGTCCCAGGTGCCGCCGCGCTCGATCTGGTATTCGCGCTCGCTCACATCGTTGATCACGCAATAACCGGCTACATGGTCAAGGGCGTCTTTCTGGCTGACATAACGGGCGCGGGTGCCGATGACCACGCCAAGCTCGACCTCCCAGTCACTCTTCTTTGAGCCACGGGGCAGCATCACATCATCGTCCGGACCCTGAATGCAGCTGAGCGACTTCATGAAGATGATGGGCTCTTTGGGAATCGGCATGCCGGCCTCGGCCGCATGGTCGGCATAGTTCAGGCCGATGGCCACAAACTTGCGGCTGCCAGCCACCGGCGCGCCCATGCGCTTGGCGCCGCGCACCAGGGGCAGGCTGTCGGCCTTGATCTTGCCCAGCTTGGCCAAGGCCTTGTCTGAGAGCTGCTCTGGCGTGATGTCGGCAATGACGCCGCTCAGATCGCGCAGGCGACCTTGTGCATCGATGAGTCCAGGCTTTTCCTTGCCGGCTTGACCGTAGCGTACGAGTTTCATGGAGACCTTTCAGTGGAGAAATCAGTAGGTGGAGCGGCCACCGGAGAGGTCAAAGACCGCGCCGGTGGAAAAAGAACAATCCTCGGTACAAAGCCAGGTGACCAGAGCGGCCACCTCTTCGGCCAAACCGAAGCGGCCCATGGGGATTTTAGAGAGCATGAATTCAATATGCTCAGGCGTCATCTGATCGAAGATGGCCGTCTTGACCGCCGCCGGTGTGACGCAATTGACGCGCACCCCGGTCTTGGCCAATTCCTTGCCCAGGGACTTGGTCAAGCCGATGACGGCAGCCTTGCTGGCGCTGTAGGCGCTGGCATTGGGATTGCCGTCCTTGCCAGCCACCGAGGCGATGTTGACGATGCGGCCCCAGCCCTGTTCGCGCATGCGGGCAGCGACTTCCCGGCAGCAGTAGAAGGTCCCATTAACGTTAACCTGCATCACCTGCTCCCAGTCAGCCACCGGGTAGTCGGTCAAGCCGACATTGGGGCCCGTGATACCGGCGCTGTTGACCAGCGCATGCACAGGCTGCGCGGTCTGGCCCAGCGCCTGCACCACGCTGGCATGGCTGGCCACATCGACCTGCACGCCTTTTACATTTGGTCCGAGTCGTTCGCAGGCCGCCGCCAAGGCTTTCGCATCGCGATCCCACAAGGTCAGCGTAGCGCCCGAGGCCAGCATGCGCTGGGCGATCGCCAAGCCGAGCCCGGCTGCGCCGCCGGTGATCACCGCATGCCGACCCTGCAGGTCGAGCTGGTTCATATCGTCATGCCGCCGTCGATTGAATAGGCCTGGCCGGTAACAAAGCGCGACTCATCGCTGGCCAGGAAGACCAGCAGCGGCGCGATCTCTTCGGCCTTGGCAATGCGCCCCATGGGCTGGCGCGCCACAAAAGCCTTGCGGGCCGCCACCGGATCGTCGTAGGCGTTGATGCGGTCGGCCAGCGAGGGCGTGTCGACCGTGCCCGGGCAGATGGCGTTGCAACGCACGCCCTGGCCCACATAGTCGGCCGCCACACTCTTGGTCAGGCCGATGACCGCCGCCTTGGTGGTACCGTAGACACAGCGGCTGGGCAGTCCACGCACGCTCGAAGCCACGCTGGCCATGTTGATGATGCTACCGCTCCCCTTGGCAATCATGCCCGGCAGGAAGGCTTGGATCATGTGCAGATGTGCGCGCACATTGAGCCGGAAGGCAAAGTCCAGGTCTTCGTCGGTGGCGCTGAGCACGGTGTCGTTATGCACAAAGCCGGTGCAGTTAAAGAGCACGTCAATCGCACCCACCCGGGCTGCTAGCGCGGCGATGGCCGACTTGTCGAGGGCATCGAGCACCGCCGTCTCCACCCCCGGCGTGCCAGCCAGCGATTGCAGCAGCGCGCCATTGAGGTCGGTGGCCCAGACCTTGGCGCCTTCGGCCGCCATCGCCAGCACACTGGCCCGCCCGATGCCCGCACCAGCCGCCGTCACCAAAATCGTCTTGCCTTCAAGTCGCTTCATGTCTTCATCTCCAAGTTCACTGATTGTCTGTCCTGTATGGCCTGCCAGTCCCAGGCGATGCCCAGACCAGCCTCGTCAGACGGGACCGCATGCCCGTCTTCCACCCGCATGCCGGTGAGCGTGATGTCATCGAGTTGAGGAATGTATTCCACCCAGCGCGCATTGGGCACGGCAGCGCACAGACTGACGTGCAGCTCCATCAGGAAATGCGGGCACACCGGGACATCAAAGGTCTCTGCCAGATGGGCGGTCTTGATCCAGGGCGTGATACCGCCGATGCGCGCCACATCGGGTTGGACAATCGAGCAAGCACCCTGCTCCAGATACTCACGGAACTGCATCGGGTGGTACAGCGACTCGCCGACGGCCACCGGGGTGGCGGTGCTGGCGCGCAATTGGCGATGGCCAGACACATCTTCAGCCGGCAGCGGCTCTTCGATCCAAGCCAGGTCCAATCCGTCGAAGGCATGCGCACGCCGAACCGCCTCCGGCCGATTCAAGCCCTGGTTGGCATCGGTCATCAAGTCAAAAGCCGGCCCGACTGCCTCACGCACTGCACTGAGTCGAGCCACATCTTCGCTGACATGGGGCCTGCCGATCTTGATCTTGGCCCCCTTGAAACCCTGCTCGCGCGCCTGCAAGGTCTGCTCCACCAGTTCCTGCGGCGACAAGTGCAGCCAACCGCCCTCGGTGGTGTAGAGCGGCAGCCGAGGCTGTGCGCCGCCCAGCAATTGCCACAGAGGCAGGCCTTGGTTGCGTGCTCGCCAGTCCCACAGGGCGGTATCCACACAGGCCAGCGCCAGGCTGGTGATGGCGCCCACAGCGGTGGCATGGGTATGGAAAAACAAGTCTTTCCAGATGGCCTCAATATGCATCGGGCTGCGGCCGAGCAGGCGCGGCACCAGATGGTCCTTGAGCAGCGCGATCACCGAAGAACCGCCGGTGCCTATGGTGTAGGCATAGCCCGTGCCCTCCAGGCCATCACTGCATCGCAAGGTCAACAAGACCGTCTCCTGCGTCACAAAAGACTGAATGGCGTCGGTGCGCAGTACCTTGGGCGGCAGATTGACCTGGCGCAACTGAGCGGAAACGATGGTGGTGGTGGTGCGGCTCACAAACGCAGTATCCCGGAATCAGTAGTTGACGAAACGCGGCGGGCCAAGATCGACCGTCGCCATCAGCATGTTCATGTGTTGACGCATCTGCGCCAGCTTGAGCGCCTCGTTGCCCTTGTGCATCCAGAGATTCTCGAATTCGCAGGGGTCTTCCTGATGATCGAAGAGTTCAGCCAGATCATGCCCGTGGTAGAAAACACTCTTGTAGCGACCGTCAAACACCATGGAGGCCTGGCTGTGGTCGGCATGCCCACCCATGGCGTCGCGGTACTCAGACAGCACAGCCGGCTTGTGAAACGAGGGGTCCGCCTTCCCACGCAGCAAGGCCAACAAAGACTTGCCCTGCATGGTCTCAGGCACACCAAGGCCACAAGCATCCATCAGCGTCGGCGCCACATCCACTGTCTCAACCAAGGCCGGACTGCGCAGCCCCTGCACGAATTGTCCGGGCCAGGACATGATCAAGGGCACCCGAACCAGCCCGTCGAAGAAGCGACAGCCCTTGAGGATCAGGCCATGGTCGCCGAGCATTTCGCCGTGTTCGCTCATATAGACCACGATGGTGTTCTCCAGCTGACCGCTGTCGCGCAGGGTCTGCATGATTCGACCGAACTGGTCATCGATCTGCTCGATCATCGCGTAGTAGTTAGCCTTGACCTCCAAAGCATCGTAGTCATTGTGAGCCGAGGCAATCGCATCGTGGCTGTCAGCGCTGATCGGCACGATGTGCTTGCGCACCCGGGGATCTTCGGCATGCTTGGTCTGCTGGTCGATGGCCAGAAACTGGCGCTGCCGTTCGATATCGGAGTCCCTGAAGCGGGGCAAAGGCATATCGGCAGGCCGGTATCGCTGCAGGTATTGCGGCGGCGCGTCGAAGGGGCCGTGCGGATCAAACGGATTGACGCTGATCATCCAAGGGCGGTCGCGCCGCTCGGTGATGAAACGGATGGCCATCTCAGAGCACCAGGTGGTCTGGTGATACTCAGAGGAAACGCCCGGCCCACAGAAATAGTTCACCGAGGCATACAGCTCGGCTGGATCGACCTTTTTTTCATGCTTGAGCCAGTTTTCATAGTCATGCCCATAGGCCTGATCCGGGGTCGGATGGTGGCTCCAGAGGAAGACCCGATACCCATCGTCGGTGCGCACCTCGAAATGTTTGGCAGCAGCCAAATGCAGCTTACCGACCAGGGCGCAGTCATAACCGGCATCGGCCAGACGCTTGGTGACCAGCTT
>CANHGF010000212.1 GCA_947460065.1 Comamonadaceae bacterium | reverse complement strand
GAGGCGGCCGATCTGATCATCAGCTCCATGGGCAGGTCCATCAAGAGCAAGAAGGTCACTTATGACTTTGCCCGTCTGATGGAGGGCGCAACCCAGGTCAGCTGCTCGGGTTTTGGTCAGGTCATGATCGACCACATGTAAAAGTTTGCTTCCTTGCCAGGCTTTACAGCCCGGCGTCTACAAGCTCAAAAACCGCCCCAGCTCGGCCGCTGCGGGCGGTTTTTTTATGGTTTTTCCATCGATGGGGCACGGCCGCCATCCCCGGGGCTGATGGTGTTCGCGCCCGTCCCTGAACGCAAGATTAGCGCCCCGACCTGAACAAGGGCACTCCTGCTCGCTAGAATGGAACGCATGGCGACAAAGCTACCCCAGGTCCCCACGCCAACCATCATCCCCTCGTCTGCCCCGGGTTTGCCCGGCGGTGGGGATTCGGTGGTGCTCGAACGCCGGCCGGAGAAGGTCAAACCGCCACAGATGTATCAGGTGGTACTGCTCAACGACGATTACACGCCGATGGAGTTCGTGGTGGTGGTCATCCAAGAGTTTTTCAACAAGGACCGGGAAACCGCCACCCAGATCATGCTTAAGATCCACCTCGACGGCAAAGGGGTCTGTGGCGTGTTCTCCAAGGATGTGGCGGCCACCAAAGTGGATCAGGTGACAGAGGCCGCCCGCAAGAACGGTCATCCGCTGCAGTGCGTCAGCGAACCGCTTGAATTGTGAGAAACGCCCCCATCTGCTCGTCAGATATTACGCACCCCCAGCAAGCTGAAAGGAAGTGACATGATCGCCCAGGAACTTGAAGTGAGCTTGCACATGGCTTTCGTGGAAGCGCGTCAGCAGCGCCACGAGTTCATTACCGTAGAGCACCTGCTGTTGGCCCTGCTGGACAACCCCAGTGCGGCGGAAGTTTTGCGCGCCTGCTCGGCCAACATCGAGGACCTTCGCAAGTCCCTGTCGAACTTCATCAAGGACAACACGCCGCAGGTCGCCGGCACCGATGATGTGGATACCCAGCCCACCCTTGGTTTTCAGCGGGTGATCCAGCGCGCCATCATGCATGTGCAGTCCACTGGCAACGGCAAAAAAGAGGTTACCGGTGCCAATGTGCTGGTGGCCATCTTCGGTGAGAAGGACTCGCATGCGGTGTACTACCTGCACCAGCAGGGTGTAACCCGGCTGGATGTGGTCAATTACATCGCGCACGGCATCAAGAAGAGCGATCCGCCGGAGCCGCAGAAATCGGGCGAGAGCGCTGCTGAGAATGAAGAGACGGCCGAAAAGAACGAGAAAGCCTCGCCCCTGGAGCAGTACACCCAGAACCTGAACGCACAGGCCCTGGCCGGCAAGATCGACCCGCTGATCGGCCGCGACTATGAGGTTGAGCGCGTCATTCAGATCCTTTGCCGTCGGCGCAAGAACAATCCCTTGCTGGTCAGCGAGGCCGGTGTGGGCAAGACCGCGATTGCAGAGGGGCTGGCCTGGCGCATCACGCAAAAAGACGTGCCCGAGATCCTGGCCGAATCCCAGGTGTTTTCGCTGGACATGGGCGCCTTGCTGGCCGGCACCAAGTACCGCGGCGACTTTGAGCAAAGGCTCAAGGGCGTGCTCAAGTCGCTCAAGGACAAGCCCCATGCGATTTTGTTCATCGACGAGATCCATACCCTGATCGGCGCCGGTGCGGCCTCGGGCGGTACGCTCGATGCGTCCAATCTGCTCAAGCCCGCGCTTAGCTCGGGCCAACTTAAGTGCATAGGCGCAACCACCTTCACCGAGTACCGCGGCATTTTTGAAAAAGACGCTGCGCTGTCGCGCCGTTTCCAGAAGATCGATGTGGTGGAGCCCAGCGTGGCCGAGACGGTGGAAATCCTCAAGGGTCTGAAGTCGCGCTTCGAGGAGCACCACAGCGTCAAGTACGCTGTTGCTGCCCTGCAGGCGGCGGCTGAGCTGAGCGCCAAGTACATCAACGACCGGCATCTGCCGGACAAGGCCATCGACGTGATTGACGAGGCTGGCGCTGCCCAGCGCATCTTGCCGCCGTCCAAGCGCAAGAAAACCATCACCAAGGCCGAGGTCGAGGACATCGTGGCCAAGATCGCCCGCATTCCGCCAGCCAACGTCTCCAATGACGACCGCAGCAAGCTCAAGACCCTTGAGCGCGATCTCAAGAGCGTGGTGTTCGGCCAGGACAAGGCGCTTGATGTGCTGGCTGCGGCCGTCAAGATGGCCCGCTCTGGGCTGGGCAAGGTCGACAAGCCCATCGGATCCTTCCTGTTCTCTGGCCCCACCGGCGTGGGCAAGACTGAGGCTGCGCGCCAGCTTGCCTACATCCTGGGCATAGACCTGATCCGTTTTGACATGTCCGAGTACATGGAGCGTCATGCGGTCAGCCGACTGATCGGCGCGCCTCCCGGCTATGTGGGATTTGACCAAGGCGGGCTGCTGACCGAAGCCATCACCAAGAAGCCGCATGTGGTGCTCTTGCTCGATGAGATTGAGAAAGCGCATCCGGACATCTTCAACGTGCTGCTGCAGGTCATGGACCATGGCACCTTGACCGATAACAACGGACGTAAGGCCGACTTCCGCAATGTGATCATCATCATGACCACCAATGCCGGGGCCGAGACCATGAACAAGGCCACCATAGGCTTTACCAACCCGCGCGAGGCGGGCGACGAAATGGTGGACATCAAGCGCCTGTTCACGCCCGAATTCCGTAACCGGCTCGATGCCATCGTCGGCTTCAAGGCGCTCGACGAAGCGGTCATCCTGCGGGTGGTCGACAAGTTCCTGTTGCAGCTCGAGCAGCAGCTGGCGGAAAAGAAGGTCGAAGTCACCTTCACCGACGGCCTGCGCAAGCACCTGGCCAAAAAAGGCTTCGATCCACTCATGGGCGCGCGGCCTTTGCAGCGCCTCATCCAGGACACCATTCGCCGGGCTCTTGCCGACGAACTGCTCTTTGGCAAGCTGGTCGATGGCGGCAGGCTGACGGTCGACATCAAGCTGTCGACGGATGACAAGGGCGTCGAGAGCGGGGAGGTTGTCCTTGATATCCAGCCCTTGCCGAAGAAAGAAGGCAAGGCCAAGCCCGAGTCCGAGGAAGCCACCGCCGGCTGATCCTAGGCTTGTCTGTCTGCCGCAAGCCCGCCAGGCCCCTTAAGCCTGGCGGGCTTGCTTTTTTCGGCAGGGCCTGCCGCCGCAACCGGGTGACCAGCCTGACTCCTCACAGGCCCGGACCGGCGCCGTGGCAAGCTCGGGCGCGCTATGATGAGCCTTCTAAGTGAAGACCATTTGCATTGGGAGCAAGACGTCATGAGCCGCTTTTGGATCACCCCTTTTCTGGCCCTGTTTTTGGCTGTGCTGCCCGCTTGGGCCAGTGCGCAGGGTTTTCCCAACAAGCCGATACGCCTGATCGTGCCGTATCCCGCCGGCGGGGCCACCGACATGATGGCTCGCCTGGTCGCGCTCAAGGTCGGCGAGAGCCTCAAGCAGCAGGTGGTGGTGGACAACAAGCCCGGCGCTGGCGGCAATATCGGCGTTGAAATGGTGGCCAAGGCGCCCCCAGACGGCTACACCATAGGCATTTCTGCGACCAACAGCTTCGCCATCAATCCGCACCTGACCAAAAAGCTGCCCTACGACGCCCTGAAGGACCTGACCCAGATTTCGATGATCGGCGTCATTCCCAATGTGATCGTTGTCAATGCTGAATTCCCAGCCAAGACCGTGGCCGAGTTGGTCGCCCAGGCCAAAAAGCAGCCGCTGGCCTATGCCTCCCCTGGTCAAGGCACCTCGCTGCATCTGGCCGGTGAGCTGCTCAATGACGCTGCTGGCATCAACATGACCCATGTGCCCTATAAGGGCGATGTGCCGGCTCTGCAGGATGTCATTGGCGGCCGGGTTCCGGTCATGACCTCTAACCTTGCTGGGGTGCTGCCCCATATCCGTTCGGGCAAGTTGCGGGCCTTGGCGGTGACCACGGCCAAGCGTGCCGCTCAGCTGCCCGACGTGCCGACCATGCTGGAGGCCGGCTACAAGGACTTTGACATCAGCGTCTGGTTCACGATCTTCTCGGCATCGGCAGTGCCGCGCGATGTGCTGGAAATCCTCAACCGTGAAATCCAGCGAGCGCTCAATGCGCCTGACGTGCAGCAGCGACTGCGGGAGGCCAATATCGAGCCGGCGCCCACCTCGCTCGAGCAGATTCGAATCTACACCCTGGCCGAGCATGAGCGCTGGGGGCGTGTTGTGAAAAAGACCGGTGCAACCTGGGACTGATATGAGTTACGAGATCAAGGCGATCGACGCGGTGGTCAATATTCGGACCGCCGAGGCACTGGCCCTGCAGCCTGACCGCCGGCGCTTTTATGTCAACAAGATGCGCGTCAAGGAAGAAACCTTCGACGCTGTCAGCCTCGAGGGCATGCTCGAGCGCATGGACGCGGCTGGCATCGAGCGCTCCTTTTTGATCGCTGCCCGGGTTGGCGTCAAGCACCACCCCGCCTGCTACCACGTGCCCTATGAGCTGGTGGCCGACGCGGTGCAGAAATACCCGGATCGCTTTTCGGGCCTGGCCGGTGTAGACCCGACGGAGGGCATGACCGGCGTGCGCGCGCTTGAGCACGCGGTGCGCGAATACGGCTTCATTGGGGCCCACACTTACCCGCATTGGTACGAGCTCTCGCCCGACCATGCACGCTATTACCCCTTCTACGCCAAGTGCGTCGAACTCGACATTCCGATCCAGATGCAGGTCGGTCAGTCCATGGTCTACGACCCGAGCTATCCGCGGCGCAGTGTCGGCCGTCCGATATGCATTGATGCGGTGGCCTGCGACTTTCCCGAGCTCAAGTTGGTGGGCATTCATGTGGGCATTCCCTGGACCGACGAGATGATCGCCATGGCCTGGAAGCATGCCAATGTCTACATTGGCACCGATGCTCATCGGCCCTCCTACTGGCCCGAATCCTTCATCAAATATATGAACAGCTATGGGCAGGATAAGGTGATCTTTGGCACCGATTTCCCAGTCCTCGATTTTGAGCGTACCCGCGCCGATTTTGAGGCCATTGCCCTCAAGCCCGAGGCCAGGCGCAAGGTCTTGCGCGATAACGCGCTGCGCCTGTATCGTT
>CANHGF010000211.1 GCA_947460065.1 Comamonadaceae bacterium | reverse complement strand
TTACTCAGGGTCTGAAGTGTCGCACGGCCGCCTCGGCGATCTGCTGCCCATGCTCCTGCACAAAATGCCCGGCCTGCGGCAGCAGCAGCGGCCCAGGGCAGCCTGCAATGACTTGCTGCAGCGAGCGCATGACGGGCTCACCGAGCACCGGGTCTTTCATGCCGATGGCCATTAACGATTGGCCTTGCCAATCGCGCTGGAAAAAAGCCTGAGCCTGCCTGGCTTCTTGGGCACCTTCATCGTCGGCCGCGGCCGGCACCCGCTGGGGAAAGGCACGCAGTGCGGCGCGGTGGCCGGCATCTGGAAAGGGCGCTGCATAAGCCTGCGCTTGGGCTGGACTCATCTGCGGATTGCCGCGCAGGAACAGGCGGGCAATGTCGTATTGCGGCTGGCTGGCGCACCAGCCGCGCCAGGCTACAAAGCCGGGACTCAGCGGCTCCTGTCCGGTGGCCAGCGTGGTGTTCATCAGCAGCAGTCCGCGGTAGCGCTCGGGTGCGGCCATGGGCAGGGTCAGTCCCAAAATGCCGCCCCAATCCTGCACCACCAGGATGACCCGCTGCAGATCGAGCCGCTCCACCAGATCTAGCAGGATCTGCCGGTGCCAGCCAAAGCGGTGCTGGCTCTCCTTCTTGGGCTTGTCGCTTTTGCCAAAGCCGGGCATGTCCGGCGCGACCACCCGGTGACCCGCCGCGAGAAATTCGGGAATCATGTGGCGGTACAGGTAGCTCCAGGCCGGGTTGCCGTGCAGGCACAGCCAGGTCAGGGGCGCATCGCGCGGTCCCTCGTCCAGGTAATGTATGCGCCAGCCCGGAGCCGCGGGCAGATCGCTCAGGTAATGGGGCGCCCAGGGGTAGCCTGGCAGGTCGGCAAAGGCCGCCTCTGGGGTGCGCAGCGCGTCTTCGCGCACTGGCTCGGCATTGCCCCGCCTGGCCCTGAAGAACTCGCGCAGCAATTGCCCGCAGGGCTCAGCCAGCACCGCGCCGGTGACCAGCGTCTGGTGGTTGAGCTCGCTGCGGGCAAACAGGTCAATCACCGAGCCGGCCGCGCCGGTGCGCGGATCGGGTGCGCCAAACACCACCCGCTCCAGCCGCGCATGCAGCATGGCGCCGGCGCACATGGCGCAAGGCTCCAGCGTCACATACAGCGTACAGCCCTCAAGCCGGTAGTTGCCCAGGTGGCGTGCGGCCTCGCGCAGCGCCACGATCTCTGCATGGGCACTGGGGTCATGTCCGGCGATCGGTGCATTGCGGCCCCGGCCTATGACCCGCCCCTGGTACACCACCACCGCGCCCACTGGCACCTCGCCAGCCTGCCCGGCTTGCTCGGCCAGGCTCAGCGCCTCGCGCATGAATTGGGTGTCAAGCTCGGCTGGATTCATACGGATTGAATACGGTTGGAGGCCAGTTGGCCCCTTGGTAAGCTTATCAGCGCAGCCGACGATATTGACCTGGGGCGATGCCATTGCGAGGGGTACACATGATGTACTCGCTGATGCTCAGTTGCGATTCGGTGATCGCGAACACCGCATCATCGGTATCGTCGGTCTTAAAGCCGCCCTTGACCGGCTTCAGGGGAGCATCAAGATCGCAGAGTTTGCCTGCTGGGAAGGGCTCGGGCTTATAGGCGTCGGGCATCCAGTTGCCCCACAGCCGAATGCGCTGTTGACCTTGCGGGTTGTAGAGCAAGATGGTCAGACCATCGTGCGCAAATTTGGTCGGGGCGTTGGAGTACACCAGCGCCAAGGCTTGGGATTCCAACTCCTGTATGCGCTCTTTGACCAGGCTGACGCAGCGCCGTACCGACGCCGGGCCGGTTGATGTTTTGCCCTGCTCGTCGACCAGACAAGACGGGTAGTCGGCCACAAAGACCCGCTGTGTGGCCAACAGGAAGCCTTTTGAGGGAAAGCCCGCGTGAACCTGCTTGAAGACCTCGCCCAGCCGGGTATCGGCCGCGTCGAGCTCCGGCTGGGAGCAGATGAATTTTTCAAAGGAGCGTCGAGCCTTGCCGCAGTCAAAGCTGGCCGCATGTGACAGTGCGCTCAAGGTCAGCAGAGCCAGTAGCGATACGCTGCTGCGCCAGCTCAAGGACGGCCGTGAAATGTTGAGCATCGCGGGTCTCAGTCCGCCTTGATGTTGTTGTCTTTGACCACCTTGCTCCAGATGTCCATCTGGCGCTCGATGAACGCGCGAGCCGCCTCGGGCGTGCCCGCCATCACATCAATACCTTGGGCATCCAGGCGTTTGGCCAGCTCAGGGGTTTTCAAGGCCTGGTTCAATGCCTCGTTCATTCGCGCCATGATCTCGGGCGGCGTACGTGCGGGCGCCAAGACCGCCCACCAAGCCGGTGCCTCAAAACCGGCAAAGCCCAGCTCTGCCAGGGTCGGCACCTCGGGCAGATCGGGCGAGCGCTTGCTGGTGGTCACCGCCAGTGGGCGCACCCGCTTGCTGTCGACATGGGGCTTGAGCAAGAAGACCGAACCGATGGCCAGCGGCACATGGCCCGCAACAGCATCGTTCATCAAGGGGCCGCCGCCCTTGTAGGGAATGTGCGTGAAGTTGAGTCCGCTGCCCTTGCCCAGCAGTGACATGGCCAGATGGCCCAGGCTGCCCGATCCTATGGTGCCGTAGCTCACGCCCTTGGCGCTGCGGCTGGTCGCGACCACATCGGTGAATGCCTTGAATTCCGAAGCGACCGGGGTACCGATCAACATGGGCGCCGTGCCCACCAGCACCACCGGGCTGAGGTCTTTCTTGGAATCAAAAGGCAGGTTGGGAATCA
Source organism: Comamonadaceae bacterium (assembly GCA_947460065.1). Classification (GTDB taxonomy): domain Bacteria; phylum Pseudomonadota; class Gammaproteobacteria; order Burkholderiales; family Burkholderiaceae_C; genus Polaromonas. Next base: position 2,361 of record CANHGF010000211.1, on the reverse strand, counting down.
GGCTGGGGTTGACGCCGTGGCTGTCGAACACCACCGCGAAGGTATAGCCGTCGGCGGGGGCACTGGCTACCGCCGCCGCACCGATAGATCCGGAGGCGCCGCCCCTGTTCTCCACAATCACGGACTGACCCAATTGCGCCGACAAGGCCGGCGCCAGCAGGCGCGCCACCTGATCGACGGAGCCACCGGGTGGAAACACCGCGACCAGCTTGATCGCCTGCTTGGTGGGCCAGGCTTGGGCCCAGGCAGGGGCTGCTGGCAGGAGCGAGGCGGCGACGATGGCAAGCGCGCTGGTTGAGCGCTGGACGGACAAAAGCATAGTGGTGCTCCCTGGGCTGAGGCGCGGCAGCGCCCGGTCAGCAATTGTTACCCAGTTGCCTGACACGCGTCACAGGTGCAGGCCGCGCTCGGCTATTGCGGCAGGTGACCTTGAGCACCGATAGCCCTCCCGGGCTGCAGCAGGCCGTGCTCCCAACGTTTTGATTCGCCAGCGGAATTTATGCCGCGCCCCGGGTAGAACCGTTACTTGATGACCCTAGGTCAAGGGTTTGCTGCAGCGCAGGCGGCTATCTTGCGACTGCGCCTGTAAAGCCACACCGCGATGCTCATATTGAGCAGGTTCCAGGCGATGCCATTGAGGAATGCGGCGCGATAACTGCCAGTGACGTCGAACACCCAGCCAGACAACCATCCGCCCAAGGCCATGCCAATCATGGTGGCCATGAGAACCGCGCCGACGCGGGCCCCGGCTTCTTGGGGCTTGAAGTGCTCGCGCACGATGATGGCGTAGGACGGAACAATGCCGCCTTGGAACAAACCGAACAGCGCCGACACCAGGTAGAGAGAGACCATGCCGTCGAACGGCAGGAACAGCAGCAGCGCCGTGCCCTGCAGTACCGAGCCCAAGAGCAAAGTGCGCAGGCCACCGATGCGGTCGCAGATCAGCCCCGAGATCAAGCGACTGACGATGCCGCAGGCCAACATGAGCGATAGCATTTGTGCACCCCGCGCCGCGCCAAAGCCCAGGTCGGAGCAATAGGCCACGATGTGCACCTGCGGCATGGCCATGGCCACGCAGCAGGCGGTGCCGGCCATGCAGAGCAGAAGTTGTGCCCTCAGCGGCGACAGGCCGAAAGGACGGCCGGTACCGCCTGAAAGCCCTGCTGTGCTGACCTTGGCCTCCACCAGCGGCGGGCGTTGCCTGAGGGCCGTCGAGAGCACCAGCATGCCCAGGCCGCAGAACACGCCCATGTACACATAGGTCTGGCGCCAGCCCCAGGTCTCGATGCCCCATTGCACCACCTGGGGCCAGAAGGAGCCGGCCAGGTAATTGCCGCTGGCGCAGATGGCCACCGCGATGCCGCGCCGCTTGTTCCACCACAGGGCGGTATCGGCCATCAGGGGCGCAAAGGTCGAAGAACTTCCCACCAGCCCCAGCAGCAGACCGTGGGCCAGCGCAAACGCCCAAACACTTCCCGCAGTACTGGCCAGCACATAGCCGCCGCACACCGCCAGCGCCCCCACCCAGAGCACGCGCATGATGCCAAAGCGGTCAGCCATGCGGCCGGTCACCAGGCCGCCCAGGCCGAGAGCGACCATCATCATGGTGTAGGGCAAGGAGGCGTCGCCGCGCCCTACCCCGAATTCGGCCTGCACCGAAGGCAGCACCACCGAGACCACATACATTCCGCTGTTGCCCAAGGCCACCAGGCCCAGCGTGGCGAGCAAGCGCCAGGCTGCGTAGCGGGAATCGATCAGGCTGGGGTCGGCGGGGACGGTGTACATGGTCGACTCAAGGGCTTCGCAGATGCTCAGCAGTGCATCGTACCCTTGAGCTCAAGGCTTGGGCCAGGCTCATGGACCTGCAGGCTCGAGCCTGAGCAAAGCACCTTGGGCTTCGTCGGTCAACAGATAAATCAGTCCGTCCGGCCCGAGGCGGACGTCGCGTATGCGTCCGATGAGGCCTTCCAGAAGCCTTTCTTCACCGACGATTTTTTCATTCTGAACGTCCAGCCGCACCAGCACCTGCCCGCGCAAGGCGCCCACCAGCAGATGACCGCGCCACTGGGGAAAGCGATCGCCGGCAACAAACGCCATCCCCGATGGTGCGATCGAAGGCGTCCAGACATGCAGCGGCACCTCAAACCCAGGCTTGTTCTTCGCTTCACCAATCGGCGTGCCGCTGCCGTAGTTCACGCCCTGAGTGACAAGCGGCCAGCCGTAATTGCGGCCGGAGCGCATCAGGTTGATCTCATCGCCGCCTTGTGGGCCGTGCTCATGGCTCCAAATATCCCCTGTCACCGGATGCAACGCTGCGCCCTGGATATTGCGGTTGCCCAGCGTCCATTTCTCGGGCTTGGC
>CANHGF010000210.1 GCA_947460065.1 Comamonadaceae bacterium | reverse complement strand
TCGGTCAGCAGGTCAGTCTTGGCCAGACGGGCAGCAAGCACGGCCTTGTCGGCCAGCTCGGCGCCGCCGATTTGCTCACCGATCGCGCGGGCAATGGCGCACACCCGTGCCATGCGATCGCCCTGGCTGCCCAGCTTGTTGTGATAGACCACCTTGGACAGGCCTTCGACGCGCGACTCGAGCGTCTTTTTACGGTCCTGGTCAAAGAAGAATTTGGCGTCGGCCAGGCGGGGGCGCACCACACGCTCGTTGCCGCCGATCACCGCTGAGGCATCGGCCGGGCTGATGTTGCTGACCACCAGGAACCGGTGGGTCAGCTTGCCGGCAGCGTCGAGCAGCGGGAAGTATTTTTGGTTGGCCTTCATCGTGAGGATGAGGCATTCCTGCGGCACGTCGAGGAACTGCTTTTCAAATTCGCAGACCAGCACATTGGGCCGCTCGACCAGGGCAGTGACTTCATCAAGCAGCGCTTCGTCTTCGATGGGGCGCACACCGCCGCCCAACCGAGCAGCTGCCGCCTGCAACTGGCGCTCGATCTCGGCGCGGCGCTCGGCAAAGCTGGCAATCACCGCGCCGTCGGTCTTGAGCAGCTCGGCATAGTGGTCGGGGTGGGTCACCACCACCGGACTGACCGGCGCCTCAAAGCGATGGCCCTGGGTGCTGTTGCCCGCTTTCAGGCCGAGGGCTTTGACGGGTACCACCGCGCTGCCGTGCAGGGCGATCAGGCCGTGCGCGGGGCGCACAAAGTTGACGCTGCTCCAGCCCGGCAACTCGCAATCGGTCTCAAGCTGGTATTGCATGACCTTGGGGATGGGCAGCTTGGCCAGCGCTTCATCGAGCGCCTTTTGCAGGCCAGCGGCCAGGCTCGCACCCTTGACCACGCTGTCATAAAACAGGGCTTCGGCCTTGCCGTCGGGTGCGCGCTTCAAGGCCGCCACAGCCGCAGCCGCATCGCTCACATCGGCCCCTAAGGCCTGCAGTTTTTTGAGCAGGGCGGGCGTGGCATGACCGCTGGCGTCCAGGCCCACGCTCACCGGCATGAGTTTTTGCTGCACCGCCTTGTCAGCGGCCTGCGCCTGCACGCCGCTGACATGGGCGGCCAGGCGGCGCGGCGAGGCATAGGCGGTGGCTTTCGAATCGGCCTCAAGCAGGCCTTGCGCCTTGAGTTGCTCGGCCAGCACGCTGGCAAAAGCCTCGCCGAGTTTTTTCAGCGCCTTGGGCGGTAGCTCTTCGACAAAGAGTTCGACCAAAAGATTTTGAGTGCTCATGGTTCAGGCCGCTTTCTTGGCCATTTGCGCCACCCACTCGCGCGGGGCCATGGGAAAGCCCAGGCGCTCGCGGCTGTCGTAATAACTCTGGGCCACGGCGCGAGCCAGGTTGCGGATGCGGCCAATATAGGCAGCGCGCTCGGTCACGCTGATGGCGCCGCGCGCGTCCAGAAGGTTGAAGGTGTGCGCGGCCTTGAGCACCTGCTCGTAGGCGGGCAGGGCCAGTTGCTGCTCCATCAGGTGCTTGGCCTGCTTTTCGTGCGCGCCGAAAGCGCTGAACAAAAACTCCACGTCGCTGTGCTCAAAGTTGTAGGCCGACTGCTCCTGCTCGTTTTGCAGATACACATCGCCATAGCTCATGGTGTCGGTCCATTGGAGCTTGTAGACGTTGTCCACGCCTTGCAGGTACATGGCCAGGCGCTCCAGGCCGTAGGTGATTTCGCCGGTAATCGGCCGGCAGTCGATGCCGCCGACCTGCTGGAAATAGGTGAACTGCGTCACCTCCATGCCGTTGAGCCAGACCTCCCAGCCCAGGCCCCAGGCGCCCAGGGTGGGGTTCTCCCAATCGTCTTCCACAAAGCGGATGTCGTTTTTCTTCAGGTCAAAGCCCAGCGCTTCGAGCGAGCCCAGATAGAGCTCCAGAATGTTGCTGGGGGCGGGCTTCAAGACCACTTGGTACTGATAGTAGTGCTGCAGACGGTTAGGGTTCTCGCCGTAGCGGCCATCCTTGGGGCGGCGGCTGGGCTGCACATAGGCCGCTTTCCAGGGCTCGGGGCCGAGGGCGCGCAAGAAGGTGGCGGTGTGGCTGGTGCCGGCGCCCACCTCCATGTCATAGGGCTGCAGCAGGGCGCAGCCCTGGGCATCCCAGTAGGACTGCAGCTTAAGGATGATTTGCTGGAAAGTGAGCATGATGGGGGTGTAAGCGCCCTCTGCAGGCGCAGGCCCGAACCTTGCGGGCATGGCAAAACCCTTGATTCTACTGAGCGCCCCGGGATAGGCGGGGGCGGGCAAACTGCAGCCCCGTCACGGAATTCAGATATCCTTGGCGTTCCCCAACTACCGAACACCCTCAGTGTCCGACCTTCCCCCCAGGCCCCCTCGGCCTGAAGACAAGCGTGGCTTCCTACAAAAGCTGGCCGAGATGCTTCATCCCGGTCCTGACTCCAAGGCCGAGCTGATCGAGACCCTGGCCGAAGCCCAGGAAAAAGACGTGATCGGCGCGCAAAGCCGCGAGATGCTCGAAGGCGTGCTGCGCATGGCCGACATGACGGCCGGCGATGTGATGGTGGCGGCGCCGCGCATGGATGTGATCGATATCGACGCGCCCTACGAGGACTTGCTGCACCAGGTCATCGATACCGCCCACTCGCGCTTTCCCGTCCATGAAGGCGAGAAGGAAAACATCATTGGCATCTTGCTGGCCAAGGACCTGCTCAAACTGCAGCGCGCGCCCGAACTGAACATTCGCGCCTTGCTGCGGCCGGCGGTGTTTGTGCCCGAGAGCAAGGGCCTCAATGAGTTGCTGCGAGACTTTCGGGGCAACCGCAACCACCTGGCCATCGTGATCGATGAATTCGGCCGGGTAGCCGGGCTGATCACCATCGAGGATGTGCTCGAACAGATCGTCGGCGAGATCGAAGACGAATTCGACAGCGCCGAGGACGAGGGCGACATCTTCGCGCTGCCCGACCGCAGCCACCGGGTCAATGGCGATACCGCGATCGAGCGCATCAACGAGGCTTTCGGCGTGGCGCTGCCCGACGGCGAGTTCGACACCATCGGTGGCCTGGTCGCCCACGAGATGGGCCATGTGCCCAAGCGCGGTGAAAGCCATGATCTGGGCGGTCTGCGCTTTGTGGTCCAGCTCAGCCGCGGTGGCGCGGTGCGCTGGTTCAAAGTCTCACGCGCTGGCCCGGGCTAAGGCCAAGGCAGCCGCCTTGAGCCTGTCCCCACGCCCGTCCACACCCCTGTGCGCATGTCATTGAGCGACACCCGGCGCCCGCCCCTGCCTGCCGCGGTGGGCGCGCTGCTCATGATGCTGGCCGGTGTGGCCCATGCGCTCAGCCTGGCCTGGCCGTTTGCCGCCTTCGGGCTAGAGGGCCAGAGCCTGCCAGCCCTGCAACTGGTGGCGCTGGGTACTTTGGTGGCGGTGCTCGAGCGCTGCACCAGCGGCCGGCAGGCAGGCATGCTGGCCTGGCTGTTTGCCACCAGCATGCTGGCTGCGACCTTCTGGTGGCTCTACATCTCCATGCATGTGTACGGCGGCCTGGCCGCGCCTCTGGCGGCGCTGGCGGTGCTGGCCCTGGGCGGCGCCCTGGGCCTGTACTACGCCTTGGCCGGCGCGCTATACCAGCGCTGGCGACCGGCAGTGCTGGCCGGGCGGGTGCTGCTGTGGGCCGGCCTGTGGCTGGCTGCCGAGCTGGCACGGGTGACGATTTTCACCGGCTTTCCCTGGGGCCAGTCGGGCTATGCCCATGTTGACGGCTGGGCCCGGCCGCTGGCGGGCTGGATCGGGGTGCACGGCTTGAGCTGGCTGTCGGCTGCGGTGGCTGCTGCGCTTGCGCTGTGCTTGTGGCCGGCCCGGGGCCAGCGGCGCGCCTTGGCCGCCTTGACGCTGGTGGTGGCGTCCGTGGGGCTGGCCTGGCTGCCGCCAGCCCAGCAGACGCAGGCCCTGCGCCCGCCGCTGCCCCTGACCCTGGTGCAGGGCAATATCGCACAAGACGAGAAGTTCATCCCCGGCAGCGGTATGGCGCAGGCTCTGGCCTATTACGCTCAAGAGCTCGAGGCGGCCGATACCGCCCTGGTGGTGCTGCCCGAAACCGCCATCCCGCTGCTGCCAAGCCAGCTTGACCCCAGCTACTGGAATGCGTTGACGGCCCCCTTTACCCAAGGAAAAAAAGCGGCCTTGCTGGGCCTGCCGCTGGGCTCCTACGAGCAGGGTTACACCAATTCGGTTATTGGCCTGAAGCCCGGCACCGAGCAGGCCTATCGCTACGACAAGCACCACCTGGTGCCCTTCGGCGAATTCATCCCGCCGTTCTTTAAATGGTTTGTACGACTGATGAACATTCCGCTGGGCGACTTCAACCGAGGCGCGGTGGGCCAATCCTCCTTTGAGTGGCAGGGGGAGCGGCTCGCGCCCAATATTTGCTATGAAGACCTGTTTGGTGAGGAGCTGGGCGCGCGCTTTGCCGACCCCACCACGGCGCCCACCGTGTTCGTCAACCTGAGCAACATTGCTTGGTTTGGCGATACCGTGGCCATCGACCAGCACCTGCAGATCTCGCGCATGCGCGCCCTGGAGTTTGGCCGCCCCATGGTGCGCGCCACCAACACCGGCGCCACCGTGGTCATCGACGCCCAGGGACAGGTCAGCCACGCGCTGCCGAGGCACACCCGCGGCACCCTGGTGGCGCAGGTGCAGGGCACCGACGGCCTGACGGCCTATGCCGCTTTGGTGGCCCATGCGGGCCTGGCGCCCTGGTACGCACTGGGCGCGCTCAGCCTCGTGCTGGCGGCCTGGCTGAGGCGGCGCGGCGGCGCAGCCGATGCCCAAGGCTAAACGCGGGGCACAGTCGGTCTGCACGCAATGGGCACAATGCGGCTGTGATGCAAGAAATGCTGTTCTCAGGTTTGCAGGTGGTCGAACGCGGCTGGCTGTCGGCCAATATGGTGATCGCCCAGGGCCGGCAGACGGCAGTGGTCGATACCGGCTATGTGCGCCACGAGGCACAAACCGTGGCGCTGGTGCGCTCTGCCTTTGGCGAAAGCGGTCCGCAGCTGCTGATCAACACCCATTTGCACAGCGACCACTGCGGCGGCAATGCGGCGCTGCAAAAAGCCTTTCCAGCGATGCGCACCCTGATCCCGCC
>CANHGF010000209.1 GCA_947460065.1 Comamonadaceae bacterium | reverse complement strand
GGGCTGCCCGCCAGCAGCGCCGCTTCGTCACGGTGGTGGACTTCGTCGGCCTGGCATTGCAGCAGCAATGGCAGCAGCCCCTCAGGGCCGCCGTGGGCCTGTAGATGATCGACCTGCGCCTGGTAGTGTTGGTCGACGAAGGTTTCTACTGCGGCTATCGTCGCGTAGACCGCGCGCCGCCCGAGCAGGGCCGGCAGGGCGCCGGTCAGCCAGCCCGCCATGCGCCAGGGACCGAGCAGCCGGCTGCGCTTTGCGTTGGGTAGCCAGGCTTCGATGAGCCGCAAATGCTCGGCTTCGGCCTGGCCGTGTCGCTGCGCAAAATCGAGCAACTCCGTGTCGCCGCGCCAACGGGAGATGGTCGCGATGGCGCGGTAGATGTAGACGGCGCCGGTTTCACCAGCGTGGTCGGAGCGCAGCTCGCGCTCCAGGTGCTTGGACAAGATGGGCCCGCAAGTGGCCGCCGACTCCCAGCGCAGCGCAATGCGCTGCAGCGCAGGCCGCAGGCGCAAAAAGCCGCGGTAGGCCAGCTCCAGCAGGCTCAAGCCCGCGGGCAGACGCGCCAGCCCCGCTAAATAGCGCCAGCCTGGCAGGCGCTGCCACATGGCGACAAAGGCAGCCGCACCATCGAGACGCGAGCCGTCGGCGCGCTCCACATGAAAACGCGCCAGCAGCCGCTGACGCTCTGCGTCGTCGCGTACGTCGCCGCTGGCGCCACTGATGTCGACGAAGCACAGGCCGGTGTCGGCCCGCGCATCGGCCAGCCCCTTGACGTGGGCGATCTCGCGGCGGCACAAAGGACAGCCACCGTCATAGAGCACGGTCAGGGTGTCAGGGGACTGGGTCTGGTTCAAAGCAGTTCCTCGGCTTGGCTGAGATTTTTTGTGGCGCGGCTCCACCACTGCGAAAAGCTGCTGCAGGGCCTGTCCACCCTCGGAAAGAGCATGGGCGCGGGGTCCGTGATCACGCACTCTGGCAGCCAAGGTGCCAGGTGGGGGTCGGCCACGGTACGCACCTGTGCCGCGCCCGCCAGCGCTGCGCTCAAGCTGGCGGCATCCAGCCAGTATCGCTGGGCGGCCCATGGCGCCATGGCGGCATCGACCCAACGCCAGCGGACCTCGGACCAGGGCCGCCTGTTGTGACATTCGCTCAGGTAGATGCCCAGTATCACCGCGTCTGGAGGCAGATCAACTGGCGGCGCTCGCAGGGCCCAGGGGTGTACCAGCCAAACCGCGCGCCCAGCCAGGGCAGCAAGGTCCAGCTCATCGCAAGTCTTCAGGCCCGGTACAAACGGTGGCGTTGTCAGCAGCGCTGGCTCTGTGATCGCAATCGCATCTGCAAAGCTCTTGGCCTGCATCGCCAGGGGCAGAGGCGCGCCATGGGCGATGAGGTCCAACTCTTCATAGCTGCGATCGACGACCGTTCCTGGGCTGTGCCACGGCGCGGGCGCGTACTTGGCTACGTTCTCGGCATTGAACAGATAGGGCTTGTGGCTGCCGGTGCCGGCCACCCACTGCCAACTCAGGTGGTTGCTGGCCAGGTCACCATCGAGCAGATGGGCCACCATCCAGTCGGCGCCGGCGCGCCAGTGCACCCGGCGCAGGTGCACCACATAGCTGGCCAGCCACATGCGGGCATGGTTGTGCAGCGTGCCGGTGGCGTAGAGGGTGCGCACCGCCTGGTCGATCACCGGGACGCCGGTGGATGCGCCGCGGATGTCGTCGGGTAGTTCGCGGGCGTAGGCCGCCTCAGGCAGCGGGCCTTCATGCAGGGACTCAAGGATGCTGTCGCCTTCATGCGCCCACACATTGCGAAAGAATTCGCGCCAGCCCAACTCATAAACCAGCTTGTGGCCCACGGTCAGAGGCCCGCTTTCGAGCACCCCTTTAAGGACTTCAGGCAGGGTCAGCAGGCCGTGGCTCAGGTAGGGCGAGAGGCCCGTGACGGCGCCTTCGATGTGGTTGCGACTGCGTGCGTAGTCGCCGGGACGGACAGCTGCTAGCCGCTTGAGCGCAGCTTGGCGGGTGGGCGCAGCCCCCGCGGGCCAGCGTCCGTCGGGCAGATTCGGTGACTGAGGTGACATCGTAAGGCCAAGCAAGGCGCGATGCTATCGCAAGCCGATTGGCCGTGTGCCTGGCGGGCCTATCTGCAGCTTCTCAGTCGCTGAACGGGTGCAGGCTGTCCTGCTCCATCTCTGCCAGGCGTTGCTCCATGCGGTGCAGAAGTCTGTAAATCTCAGGCAGGCTGCCGGCGTCAAACAGCTGGGTCAATTCGTCTTGGACCCGGGCGCTGAGCATGTCACAGTCTTGCGCCACCACCTGTCCCGCTGAGGTGAGCGAGACGATGACCGAGCGGTTGTCCTGGCGCGATCGCCGCCGCGAGATCAGGCGGCGCTTGTTGAGCGCCAGCAGCTGCGTGGAAATGGTGGACTGCGGCAGCAGCATCAGTTCGACCAGCTCGCCGTTGCGCAGCTCGCGGTGCTCAAGCAGCAAGACCAAGATGCGCGCTGAATAGTGGTTGAGCTTGTGCTTCTTGAAATGCTGGTTGCCGATCGAGGCGACGCGCGCTGCCATCCGGTGAAACAGGAAACTAAAGCGCTGCTCGAGCAGCGGCGCGGCCGCCTTCGATGGGGCAGGTGCTGGCATCAGCGGCTTGGCGAGGCGGCGGTCGGCCGCGGTACCAGCTTGTCCGGGTCGCGCGCCATGTGCGCGGCCACCATGCGGTGGAAATGCTGTACGCCCGGTTCGTTGCGCCCATAGGTGAAATGCTGCAGCGCGCCCGACTTCAGGCCGCGCTGTATGCCGTAGCCTATGGCGTAGTCTTCGTCGCGCACCGCCCGCTCAACGATGTCGCTAAAGGCTGCAGTCGCCTGTTTCTGTTCTTCGGTTTCCGGCTTGCGCGCGGACAACACGTTTTGGCGGGTGATGGTCGATTCGGGCGTTGGACCGGGGAAGACCTGGCTGACCAGGCAGTGGTCGCCGAGCACACCCGAGATGGCTAGGTTCGGAAAGCCCAGGTGGATGCGGCGAATATGGGTTTCGGCATCCCATTGGGCCTCGGGCTTGTCCTTGAGCTCTTCCAAGGTGCGCCGGCCGAACACAATGCGCTGGTGCGGCCCGTAGGTGTCGTGCAGGGTGAGGTTGCCGATGGTGAACTTGCCCACCGTCTGCGGGTGTACCGAGGCATGGTGGTAGGACTCGAGGTAGCCGTCCCAGGCCACCTTCCAGCCCGGACCGGGCAGCTCGCGCTGCTCGTACAGATGCCATTGGTCCAGCCGCAGGTCATTGAGCTTGCCGGCAAAGTCGCCGAGCCAGGCGTCGATGTCGAAGGCCTCGCCGGGGCTCAGGCACACCCAGATCAGGCCGCAGCGCTCGGCGCAGGACAGTTCGGTCAGCCCGTGTTTGGCGGCGTCAACTTCGCCGAAGCTCGATGCGCCATACATGGCGCGCAGCTTGCCGCCGTAGTCGAACTGCCAGGCGTGGTAGGGGCAGACCAGGCGCCGCGAGCTGCCGCTGCCTTCTTGGCAGAGGGTGGCGCCGCGGTGGGTGCAGACATTGATGAACGCCCTGGCCATGCCTTCTTCGTCGCGGGTGATCAGCACCGGAACATCCAAAATGGTCATGGCGCGCCAGGTGTTGGGCCCTGGCAGTTCAATGCTCAGAGCGAGGGCCAGGGGCAGGTGCCGAAAAATCTGATCCACTTCGCGGCGGTAGCGGTCGGGGTCGGCATAGGCTGCGATCGGCTGCTCCATGGTGCCGCCGGCCATGTCGGTCGTGCCATCGCGCAGGTGTGCCAAAGCGCGTCGGGCCAGAGACAGAGATTCAGTATCAGCAGACATGGTGCGACTCCTCTTGCTTTAGTCTGGCTCTGAATTAACTCAGCCGGCAGCCCTGTGTTTGCGCTCGAAGTCCTGCCAGGCCGGCAGGTTTTCGGGATAGTCGGCCTGAATGCGGTTGCCATTGACGGTGATGCGCATAGGATCGGCAAAAACCTGCGGATACTGCTCGACGGGCACGTAGTAGAGGAAGTTCAGGACCCGCTTGGCGAACACCCATCGGCCGTCCAGCCGCCGGTACGCGTCTTCGTAGCGCATCGCCGCTACGCTGCCTTGTTGATTGGGGCAAGTTTCGGCATGGCTGAGCACCAAGCCGGTTGCCTCATCGGGCTGCGCTGGGTCAAAATTCACAAAATGGTCGTGGGTCCAGTGGTAGCCCGGCCCGCGCACCTTGAACAGGCGGATGAACATGGCTTCGATTTCATCGCGGCCATGGGCCACCAGCAGCTTGCTCGGTGAATCCATGGTTGCGTCGGGCGCAAACAGGCTGAGCAGGCGCGGCATGTCGTGCTCGTCGCAGGCGATGGCGTAGGCACTGGTCAGCTCCTGGATCTCGGCTCTGGCCTCCAGGCGCTCGATGCGTCGTTCCAGGCTGAGGATATCGGTCATGGGATGGCTCCTTCAAGCAGAGGGTGAGGCAATTTTGCGCAACTTCAGGCCTTCGATGTCAGCGCCCAGCCGGGCCTGAAACGGTGCTTGCCCGCCGGCCGTATGACGAGTGGCGATTCGTCGGGGCATGAACATCGGCAACAATCATATCGGAACCGATCTATCCGGCAAAATTATAGGAAGGGCCTTTCGAGGGCGTCAATCCGGGGGAGCTTCGGTGCGCGAGGCAAGGCCCTGGAGGTCACCCCCGGTGCGGTCAGCCGGGCGGTCGCGCGTTTGCAGGAGCAGTTTGGCCAGGCGCTGCGCCGCTCGCCGGCTTTGGTCGTTTTCGTAACTGGGTCATGGCTCAGGGCCAGACCTATGAGCAGCAGTCCCCGCCGCTCGGGCCCCGGCCTTGATGTGGCGGCCAGGGCGGCAAGCGGCATCATGGGCGCTGCAGAAGGAGCTTTAGCCTGAGGCCCTAGCGGGCGTATCATCAACGCCAACATTTTTGTGTTCCCGTGACCCCATTCAAATCTTTGGCCGGACTTCAAACCATGCGATACCTTGCTTTGGCCTTGATGGCCTGTCTGCTCTCGGGCTGCGCCGTGGTTGCAGTTGCAGACTTGGCGGTCACTTCGGTGGTCACCGTGGCCAAGGTGGGCGTCAAGACCGTGGGCGCTGCGGTCGATGCTGTCATTCCAGACAAAAAGTCCGACGCCGACAAATCCAAAGGCCGTTGACGCC
>CANHGF010000208.1 GCA_947460065.1 Comamonadaceae bacterium | reverse complement strand
TGCACCTGGCCGATGGCCGCCGTCATGTCGACATTGGTGATGTTGGGGAAGCGGCGCACCAGTTGGTTATCAAAACTCAGGCGGCGGCCGTTTTCGACCCGGCTGGCGCCCTCGGGTGCGCGAAAGGCCGAGATATAACTGCGGGGCACATCGTCCATCGCAGAACGCGGGAAGATGACAAAAAAGTTCACCCGCATCGAGCCCCAGTCCACCTTGCGCAAGCTGGTGATGCGGGCGCTCATGTTCTGGCCGGCGATATCGAAGCTCACTTGGTCACCCAGCTTCAGGCCCAAGGTGCGGGCCAGGCCTTCTTCGAAGCTCAGGCCCTCGCGCTCCTCGGGCGTCCAGCGACCGGCTACCACCGGGTTGTTAGCGGGCTGTTCGGCGCTGTGAGAGAGGTTGAATTCACGCTCCACCAAGCGCTGGGCCCGGTCCTCGGCATAGTCCTGCGGCGTCACCGGCTTGCCGTTGACGGCGATCAGCCGGCCACGGATCATCGGATACCAGTCGTAGCGCTGTACGCCCGCATCGCGCAGGGTTTGCTGAAAATCAGCCCCCTGCTCAGGCTGCACATTGATGACGAAGCGGTTGGGCGCATCGGCCGGCGTGGCCTGTTGCCAGCTGCGGATCAGGTCGGTGCGCAGCAAGACCAGCAGTACCAGGGCCAGCATGCCCACGGCCAGCGCGCTGACCTGCACCACCGCAAAGGCCGGCCGTGCCGCCACCTGCCGCGTGGCCAGCACCAGCCAGCGCGGTGCGCTGACCTCATTGACGCTGGCGCGCAGCGCCCAGACCGCCAGCGCGCTGATGAGCGCAAAAAACAAGACCGCACCGGCAAAGCCGCCGACTGCGATCAGGCCAAGCTTGATGTCGCTGGTGACCGTCAGCAGCATGGCTGCAAAGCCGGCCACGCCCAGCAGCAAGACCAGCAAAGAGGCCGGGCGCAGCTGCCCCACCTCACGCCGGATCACCCGCAGCGGCGGCACCTGCGCCAGTTGCAGCACCGGCGGCAAACCGAATGCGAGCATCAGGCTCAGCCCCATGCCCATGCCCAGGGCGGCAGGCGCCAGCGTCGGTGCAGGTAATTGCGATTCCACCAAGCCGGCCAGCAGGAGCACGAATACATGGTGCACCGCATAGCCCAGCAGCACGCCCAGGGCGCTGGCGATCAGTCCGACCAGCAAGAATTCAAAAGCATAGGCCAGCGCCATGCTGCGCTGGCTCTGACCGAGCACCCGCAGCATGGCGCAGCCATCGAGGTGGCTGGCCGCAAAGCCGCGCGCCACGATGGCCACCGCCACGGCGCTCAGTAGCGCGGCCAGCAGGGCCACCAGGGACAGAAATTTGCCGGCGCGCTCCAAGGTCTGGCGCATCTCAGGGCGGCCGCTGTCGAGCGACTCCAGCCGAATGCCGCGCAACTGCTGTGCATCAATCTGCGCTTGCACCCAACTCAGGAAGGGCTTGACCTGCGCGTCGGTGCCCGCCACCGCCAGCCTGTAGTTGGTGCGGCTGGCCGGCTGTATCAGGCCGGTGGCCGGGACATCGGCCTGGTTAATCATGACCCGCGGTGAAAAACTCATGAAGCCGGCGCCACGGTCGGGCTCCTGGATGATGATCTTGGCGATCTTCAGGTGCGTCTCGCCCAAAAGCAGCATTTGCCCGACGTCCAGCCCGATGGCGTCGAGCAGGCCGGGGTCGACCCAAACCTCACCGGGCGCGGGCACCTCGCGGGTGATGCGTGCGCTCTGCCCGGGCGCGTCGGCCACCCGCAGACTGCCGCGCAGCGGATAGCCCGCCTCGACCGCCTTAAAGGCCACCAGCCGGCTGTCGCCACCGTCTTCATCGCGGGCGCGGGCCATGGTCGGAAAGCTCACCGAACGCGCCAGGCTCAAGCCCGATGCGCGGGCCTTTTCAATGAAGGCCTCGGGGGTCGGTCTGTCACTGGAGATCACCGCATCGCCGCCGAGCAACTGACGCGCGTCGCGCTCGAGCCCACCTTGCAGACGGTTGGCAAAAAACCCCACCGCCGTCAGCGCCGCCACCGCCAGGGTGATGGCCACCACCAGCAAGCGCAACTCACCAGCGCGCCAATCGCGCCAAGCGTTTTTTAAACCCAACCGCCAGAAACTGATTCGCATCCCCACACCATAGCGCAAAGCTGTGAACCTGCGGGCTCAGGGGGTCATGGAAGGGGGTTGAGTTTTATGGGAGCGCCGCCCTCGGCGCGATGGGGTCTGGACTCAGGGTCAGTCCCTGCTTGAAGGCCCATCGCCGCGAGGGCGCGGCTCCCACACCAACTCCTGACCGAATGCAGTTTGAGTTTTGTGGGAGCGCCGCCCTCGGCGCGATGGGGTCTGCAGAAGAGCTAGCCGCCCTGCAGCAAGCGCTGCGGGTGGCTAAAGCACAGGTAGCGCAGGTGCAGGGCCCGGCCAATGGCGCACAAGCCCACCGTCTGCGCCACCTGATGGCCCATCTGGGTGATGCCGCTGCGCGAAATCACAAAGGGCACGCCCATCTGCGCCGCCTTGATGACCATCTCGCTGGTCAGCCGGCCGGTGGTGTAGAGCGCCAGCGGCCCAGCAACGCTTTGCGGGTTGAGCCAACTCCATCCAGCGATGGTGTCGACCGCGTTGTGCCGGCCTACATCCTCAATAAAAAGCAGCAGTTCGGGCTGCGCTGTGCTCAGCGAGAACAGGGCGCAGGCATGCACCGAGCCGGCCGACTTATAGGTACTCTCGCTCAGGCGTATGGTCTCGACCACGCTGTGGACTTGCGCCTGGGTGATGCGCGCCGAATCAGCCAGGCGCCGGCCCTGCACTTGGTCCATGAGGCCACCGAACACGCTGCCCTGCCCGCAGCCGGTGGTGACCACCCGCTGGGCAGTGCGCTCTTCAATGGCCTCAATACCGCTGCGGGTCTTGACGGCCGCTGCGCCCACCTCCCAGTCGACCGTGATCGAATCGACCTGCGCCGCCGAGCTGATCAGCCCCTGGTTGCGCAGATAGCCGAGCACCAGCCATTCCGGGCGCGCGCCCAGGGTCATCAGGGTGATCAGCTCGCGCTTGTCCACATAGACGGTCAGCGCCCGCTCCACCGGTATGGCCAGGCTGCGCACTTGCCCGTTTTCGTCCATGGCCTCGATCTGGCAGGTCAGAGGGACCCGCGCCTGGCTGAGCCGCGGCAAGGCCAGGGCATCGTCCGCTGTGCAAAGTACGGTGCTCATACAGGCTGCAGACTCAGGGGTTCGCTGAGGTAGCCGCGCTGTGCAGGCAGCTGGCCACCGGCTTGCACCTGGACCGCACAGTATTTGAATTCGGGGATTTTGCCCACCGGATCGATCGCGCCATTGGTCAGCACATTGGCCGCCGCCTCATGAAAGGCAAAGGGCATGAACACCGAGCCCTGGGGTGTGCCGTCGTCGCGCCTCGCCTGCACCACCACCGCGCCCCGGCGCGAGGCAATGGTGATCACATCGCCGGCACCCACGCCCAGGGCCTGTAGATCGGCGCCGTTCAGCGAGGCCACCGCCACCGGCTCGATCGCGTCGAGCATGCTGGCGCGGCGCGTCATGCTGCCGGTGTGCCAGTGTTCGAGCTGGCGACCGGTGATGAGCACAAAGGGGTAGCTCGCGTCGGGCAACTCGTCGGCACTGATGAGATCGGCCGGCACCAGATGCACCCGGCCATCTGGGGTGTCAAAGTGTTCGGTGAACACCGTGGGCTGACCCGGATCGTCCTCGCTCAGGCAAGGGTAGGTCACGCTGGAGTGCTGCTGCAGGCGCTGCCAGCTGATGCCGCTGATGACCGCATGCATGGCACGGCGCATCTCCTCGTAGACCTGCTCTACGCCATGGTGCTCGCCTGCGTAATTCCAGCTCAGGCCCATGCCCGCGGCCATCTGCTGGATGATCCACAGGTCGGCCCGGGCATCGCCCGGGGGCTGCAGCGCCTGCCGGCCCATCTGCACCATGCGGTCGGTGTTGGTGACGGTGCCGGTCTTCTCCGGCCAGGCGGTGGCGGGCAGCACCACATCAGCCAGCCAGGCAGTTTCGGTCATAAAAATATCTTGCACCACCATGTGCTCCAGGCTGGCCAGAGCGGCGCGGGCATGGTGCAGGTCGGGGTCACTCATGGCGGGGTTCTCGCCCATGATGTACAGGCCCCGCACCTTGTGCGGATCGCTGGCATCGGCCATGGCCTTGTCCATGATCTCGGTGACGGTATAGCCCGGCTGCGGATCGAGCGGGCTCTGCCAGAAGTCTTCAAACCAGGCGTGGGCCGATTTGTCGGCGACCCGCTGGTAGTTGGGGAACATCATCGGGATCAAGCCGGCGTCACTGGCGCCTTGCACATTATTTTGCCCGCGCAGGGGGTGCAGGCCGGAGCCGGGCTTGCCGATCTGGCCGGTGATGCTGGCCAGCGCGATCAGACAGCGCACATTGTCAGTGCCATGCACATGCTGGCTCACGCCCATGCCCCAAAGAATCATGGAGGCCTTGGCTGTGGCGTAGGCGCGGGCCACTTCACGCAGCCGCTCGGCTGGTATGCCGCAGATAGCCGCCATGGCCTCGGGGCTGTAGGGACGGATGCGCTCGCGCAGCGCTTGGTAGTCCTTGACCCGATGCGTGATAAAGGCCTGGTCGGTCAAGCCCTCTTCGATCACGGTGTAGATCATGGCGTTGAGCATGGCCACATCGGTGTCGGGCTTGAACTGCAGGGTGCGCCAGGCATGGCGGCCGATGTCGGTGATGCGCGGGTCGGCCAGCACCAGCTTCTTACCGGCCTGCGCCGCGTTCTTCATCCAGGTGGCGGCCACCGGGTGGTTGGCTGTAGGGTTGGATCCGATCACAAAAATCAGCTCGCTGTGCTCCACATCGCTCACCTGATTACTCACCGCGCCCGAGCCCACACCTTCGAGCAGCGCGGCTACGCTGGAGGCATGGCAAAGGCGGGTGCAGTGGTCCACGTTGTTGCTGCCAAAACCGGTGCGCACCAGCTTTTGAAACAGGTAGGCCTCTTCGTTGCTGCCCTTGGCCGAACCAAAACCGGCCAGCGACTTGGGGCCATGCGCATCGCGAAGGCGCCTCAAGCCCCCGGCAGCCAGGGCCAGGGCTTCCTCCCAGGTGGCCTCACGAAAAACATACGACCAATCGGCCGTGTTGCGGTTGAGGTTTTCGAGCGTCGCCGGATCCTTGGCCACACCTT
>CANHGF010000207.1 GCA_947460065.1 Comamonadaceae bacterium | reverse complement strand
GCCAGGCCCAGCAGGTAGTGCACCAGCAGGCCCACCGGCCGGCCAGTTGCGCCCTTGGCCGCGCCGCCACGCCAAGCGGTACCAGCGATGTCCAGATGCGCCCACGGGTATTGGCCGGCAAAGCGCTGCAGGAATTTGGCCGCTGTGACCGAGCCGGCAGCGCGTCCGGCCACATTGGCCACATCGGCAAAATTCGTCTTCAGGCCTTCGGCGTAGTCCTCATCCAGGGGCATGCGCCAGCAGGGGTCGAGCGCCGCCTCACCGGCTGCGCTCAGAGCCTGGGCCAGTTCGTCGTTGCTGGCGAACAGGCCCGAGCGCACCGCGCCCAGCGCGATCACGCAGGCGCCGGTCAGGGTGGCAATGTCGACCACCGCCTGTGGCTTGAAACGCTCGGCATAGGTCAGCGCGTCGCACAGGATCAAGCGTCCTTCGGCGTCGGTGTTGAGCACCTCGATGGTCTGGCCGCTCATGCTGCGCACCACGTCACCGGGCTTGAGCGCTTTGCCATCGGGCATGTTCTCGCAGGCCGGGATGAGCCCGACCACATTGACCTGGGGTTGCAATTCGGCCAGTGCCCTGAAGGTGCCCAGCACACTGGCGGCACCGCACATGTCGAACTTCATCTCATCCATCTCGGGCGCGGGCTTGATCGAGATACCGCCGGTATCGAAGGTGATGCCCTTGCCCACCAGCACCACCGGCGCTTGGCCTCGGCCAGCCCCGGTATAGCGCAACACAATAAAGCGCAGCGGCTCCTCGGAACCCCGGGCCACCGCCATGAAGGAGCCCATGCCCAGCCGGGCGACCTCACGCGGGCCCAGCACTTCGACCTGGATACCACGCAGCTTGCCCAGTGCGCGGGCAGCGCCGGCCAGCAGGGTGGGGGTGGCATGGTTGGCTGGGCGATTGCCCCACTCCCGTGCCAGCTCTATGCCCTTGGCCAGGCCCAGACCGGTTTCAAAGCCGGCCCGAGCCGCTGCCTGCGCCGACACGCCGACCAGCACCTTCTGAATGGCGGGCGCGGCCGGCTTGGAGCGGGTGAGTTGGTAGCTGTAGGTGCCGTCGGCGCAGGCCACCACCGCGGCCTGCACCGCGGCCGATAGTTCTGCGCCTTCGAGATCCAGCCAGGACAGGCTGATGATGAGTTTTTGCGCGCCGGCTGACTTGAGCGCGGCCATGGCCGCGCCCAGCGCCTTTTTGACCTCTCGCGCACTGCCACCGCCCACGCCAGCGAGCAGCACGCGGGTCGCGCCCAGGCCTGCGCTGCGGTAGGACTGCAGCAGTTTGCCGGCCTGGGGCTCAAAATCCTTGGCCTTGATGGCGGCAGCCATCAGGTCCGACAGAGCATCGCCCTGGGGTTTGACGCCGGTGGGCACCAGCACAATCAGGGCATCGGTTTTTTCAGACGCACTGCGGGGACGGCTAAGGGTCTTGAGTTCAAAGTCCATAATCAGGGCCGGATCCAAACCGGCTTTGAGCTATTGCAACGCGCCATGTTATTCCAATCGTCCTTGCGCAAAGAGTTAGCGCGAAGCTTTGGCGCCACGCTGGTGGTGCTGATCACCATTATTTTGACCATTGTGCTGATCCGCACCCTGGGCTTGGCGGCGCGCGGTCAGGCCGACCCCCAGGATGTGATTTTGCTCATGGCCTATGCCACCCTGGGCCGCCTGCCCACCATCCTGAGCCTGTCGCTGTTCATCGCGATTTTGAGCACCCTGTCGAGGCTGTACCGCGACAGTGAGATGGTGGTCTGGTTCGCCAGCGGACGCGGTCTGGGCAGCTTCCTGCTGCCGGTACTGCGCTTTTCTTGGCCGGCCCTGCTGGTCATTGCGCTGTCGGCCCTGTGGCTATGGCCCTGGACCAATGAAAAAACCCAGGACATGCGCAACCGCTACCAGCAGCGCAGCGACCTCGACCGGATCGCGCCGGGCCAATTTCAAGAGTCGTCCGACGGCTCACGGGTGTTTTTCATCGACCGCAACTCGCAGGAAAAAAGCGGCAATGACATTTTCATCGCCGCCCGGGACGCCCAAAGCCGCACCGTGGTCACGGCCCGAGCCGGTCGCATCGAAGCGACGGCCAGCGGCCAGTTGCTAACCCTCGAGAGCGGCCAGCGCATGGAAATTCAGGAGGGTCCGCCGGGCGCAGACCGCGAGCCGGCCAAAACACCGGGCCTGCGCATCAGCCAGTTCGACAGTTATGGCGCGCTGATCGGCGAGGCCAAGACCACCACGCTGGACGCCACCTCTTTCAAATTCCTGTCCACCTGGGACCTGATGAAATCGCCCAGCCGGCCCAATCAGGGGGAGCTGGCCTGGCGCTTCGGGCTGACCCTTTCGGGGCTGAGCCTGGTCCTGCTGGCCGTGGCCATGGCCCATGCCAACCCGCGGGCCGGGCGCAGCGGCAGGCTGATCCTGGCCATCTTCATCTTTCTGGTCTACAGCAATTTGATGACGCTGAGCCAGAACTGGGTGAGCTTGGGCTGGATAGGCCTGCTGCCCATGGTGCTCCTGCTCCATGGCGGCTTCATGGCCGTCGCCCTGCTCTGGCTGATCGGACGCCACCGCGGCTGGACGCTGCCGCGCATCGCGCTGCGCCCCCGCCAGCGAGCAGCGCCAGGGGCCGCCGCATGAAAACCCTGCGCAAGCTCATCTACGGTGAATCCCTGCTGTCGATCAGCCTGGTCACCCTGGGCTTTCTGACCCTGTTCATGTTCTTTGATCTGGTCGACGAACTGCAGAACCTGGGCCGCCCCAATATTTTGGACGGCAGTACCTTCCAGGTGCGCCATGCCCTGCTCTACGTGACGCTGCTGCTGCCCAGCCGCCTTTATGAGCTGCTGCCGATCTCGGTGCTGATCGGCACCATCTTCGTTATGGCCAGGCTGGCGCAGAGCTCGGAATACACCATCTTGCGCACCAGCGGCCTCGACCCCTGGCGGGCGCTGCGCTTGCTGATGAGCCTGGGGGCGGTTTTCGTCGTGCTGGCTTTTGTGGTGGGCGACTATGTTGCGCCGGCGGCCGACAGGGCCTCGCAGCTGCTCAAGGCGCGCTACCAATTTCGCATCACCATCGGACAGACCGGCGCCTGGCTGCGTGAAAAGCAGGAGCTGGCCAGCTATGTGGTCAACGTCAAGGCGCTGAGTCCCAACAATGAGATGCAGGGCATCGAGGTGTTCGAATTCAGACCAGAAGGCGGCGTGCGGGCGGTGATGCAAGCGCGGCAGGCCCGCTTTGCCCCCGACGATGCCTGGCTGCTCGAAGACGTGGTGCGCACCGAATTTCGCAAGTCGCCCGCCAGCGTAGGCGCAGCCACACAAGTGCTCAGCCAGCTTGAAGGCGAACCACGCAGCGCCATGGTTGAGCGCAGCCGCAGTGACAGCCTGCGCTGGCCAACCGAGCTCAGCGCAGAAATGGTGTCGGTGGCGCTGCTCAAGCCCGAGCGCATGCGCACCATCGACCTGTTCAGTTACATCCGGCACCTGCAAGCCAACGGCCAGAATGCGCAGCGCTATGAGATCGAGTTCTGGCGCAAGGTTTTCTACCCGATCAGTTGCCTGGTCATGGTGATGCTGGCCCTGCCCTTTGCCTACCTGCATATGCGCTCGGGCGGCATCTCAGCCTATGTGTTTGCCGGGGTCATGATCGGCATCAGCTTTTTCATGATGAACAACATCGCCGTTTATGTGGGCAATTTGCAGCAGTGGCAGCCGTGGCTGGCCGCCGCAGCGCCTGGCCTGCTCTACACCGCCGTCTCGATGGCCGCTTTTGGCTGGCTGGTGATCCGGCAATAAGGACCCCTACTGTGAGCACTGCCATCGTCTTGTTCGCCCATGGCTCGCGCGACCCGCATTGGCACCGGCCGATACAGGCGGTGGCCGAGGCGGTGGCCCGGCGCGAGCCAGCCCTACCGGTGCGCTGTGCCTACCTGGAGCTGAGCACCCCCAGCCTGCCCGATGCGGTGGCCGAACTGCTGGCTTCCGGAAGCTCGCACATCCGCGTCTTTCCGGTGTTTCTCGGCGTCGGCAAGCATGCCCGGGAGGACCTGCCCGCACTCATGCAAGCGCTGCGCGCTGAGCACCCGACGGTACAGTTTGAGCTCCTGCCCTCAGCCGGCGAGTCGCCGGCTCTGACCGAACTGCTGGCTGAACTGGCTCTGGGCAAGCGCTAAGACTGCTGCGACCGGCCCAGGCCGATCAGCTGCTGCCCCAGCAAGGCACCACCTGGAAACGGCATAATGAAGGCTCCGCTTATCCAATAAACGATATGAACCTTCATCAGTTCCGCTTTGTTCAGGAGGCGGTTCGGCGCAATCTGAACCTGACCGAAACCGCCAAGGCGCTGCACACCTCGCAGCCGGGCGTTTCCAAGGCCATCATCGAGCTGGAGGAAGAGCTGGGCGTCGAAATCTTCTCGCGCCACGGCAAGCGGCTCAAACGGGTGACCGAGCCGGGCGAGCATGTGCTGCGCAGCATTGAGCTGATCATGCGCGAGGTCGGCAACCTCAAGCGCATCGGCGAGCAGTTCTCGGCCCAGGACAGCGGCACCCTGTCGATTGCCACCACCCATACCCAGGCCCGCTATGTGCTGCCCAGGCCGGTGGCGCGGCTGCGCGAGAGCTTTCCCAAGGTCAACGTCAGCATGCATCAGGGCTCGCCGGCGCAGGTCGCGCGCATGCTCATCGACGAAGTGGCCGAGATCGGTATCGCCACCGAATCGCTCAACGACTACGACGAACTGGTGACCCTGCCCTGCTATGAGTGGCAGCATATGCTGGTCATGCCGCCCGAGCACCCGCTGGCCAGGCGCAGCAGCATCAGCCTGGAAGACCTGGTCGAGCAGCCGCTGATCACCTACCACCCCTCGTTCACCGGCCGCACCCGGGTCGATCAGGCTTTTGCGGCTCGCAAGCTCAGCCCGCGCATCGCGCTCGAGGCCATCGACTCTGACGTGCTCAAGACCTATGTGCGCCTGGGTCTGGGCGTGGGCATCGTGGCTGAAATGGCAATGCTGGAGGAAGACGCCAAGGACTTGGTATGGCGCCCTGCCGCCGCCCTGTTCGGTAACAACGTGGCCCGGGTGGCATTCAAGCGCAGCGCCTACCTGCGCAATTTTGTCTACCATTTTGCCGAGTTCGTCAGCCCCAAGCTCAAGCGCGAGACCATCATGAAGGCGATGTCGGGCGACTTTGCCGACCACGAACTTTGAACACCGCAGGCGCCTGCGCCTGTCCCTGATTGCCGG
>CANHGF010000206.1 GCA_947460065.1 Comamonadaceae bacterium | reverse complement strand
TCATAGAGCAGCCCGCGCAGCCCGTTGATCTGCATCGTGCTCATCTTGATGAGCTGCTGGCGCTGACGGTGTAGCGTCAAGGCCGCCTGCTGCGCCTCGGTCTTGACCGCCACAAAGCGCATGCCCGACTGCTGCACCGCCAGCCAGATCGCCCGCGCATCGGTCACATCAGTCTTGTTGCCCTGCACAAAGGGGCGCACCGCGCGGGCATGCACCAGCCGCACCTGGTGACCGAGCTTTTGCAGCTGCCGCGCCCAGTGGTGCGCTCCACCACAAGCCTCCATCGCCACCACCGCAGGGGCCATGAGCCTGAAATACTCCAGCACCTTGTCTCGCTTGAGCCGCTTGTCTCGCAGCTCGCCCGTCTTCATGTCGGCCGTGTAGATCTGGAACACGCTCTTGGCAATGTCCATACCCACCACCTGCAGCCCATTCATCCAGCCAATGACTTGGCCTGCGTGCATCCCTGTATTACGATTCATGTCGGATCCTCTGCGGAGTTAGTGAAAACCTCGGTTTATCACATCCCTTT
This sequence comes from Comamonadaceae bacterium, assembly GCA_947460065.1. GTDB lineage: Bacteria > Pseudomonadota > Gammaproteobacteria > Burkholderiales > Burkholderiaceae_C > Polaromonas. The sequence goes on along the minus strand of CANHGF010000206.1, from coordinate 4,750 downwards.
AGGCACTTTGATGCCGGTTCCGACTGAGGATCCACCCCATACCCGGCCAACACCAAATCACCTTCCTGCTTTCCTGCCCGTAGGCAGGGAGGCATCCATAGCATCTCCCACATGAGCGGACCTCCAACATGGGCGGCCCTCCCACATGAGCGGACCTCCCACAAAATTCGCCCAGGGCTCGCAGGCAGTCTGTGGGAGCCGCGCCCTCTGGACACTTCTTGACGCAACGCAGACTCGGCAGCGCGCCCAGGGCGCAGAATCGGCAGCCCGAACGCAGGCGACATCAAGGAGGCTGTGATGGATCACAACGACGACAGGCGAAGCCTGGGCGAGCGCGACGCCCAATTGCTGCAATGGATGCGCCACCGGCGCCGGCAGCATCGGGCTGAACTGGCGCAGGCCTTGCAGCCGGCGCCCCTACCGGGTCCCAGCCTGGGCCAGCGGGTGGCCGACCAGGTGGCGGCCACGGTTGGCTCCTGGCGCTTCATCATTGTGCAAAGCCTGCTGATCGTGCTGTGGCTGGGCTACAACTTAGCCCATCCCGACAGCGGCTGGGATCCCTACCCCTTCATCCTGCTCAACCTGATCCTGTCGTTTCAGGCTGCCTACACCGCGCCGGCGATCATGATGAGCCAGAACCGCCAGGCCGAAGTCGACCGGCAGCAGGCCGGCAACGACTATGAGATCAACGTCAAGGCCGAGCTGGAAATTGAATGGCTGCACCAGAAGATCGACCTGATGCGCGAGAAGGAAATCAAGGCCCTGACCGATCTGGTGCGCGATCTGACCGAGCGCATCGCCCAGCTGACGCCGCGCTGAAGCATCCACTGCGGGGCTCGGCCCCGGTCAGGCGCTGGGCTCGGCCACCAGGTTTGAGCAAAGCCGCGCAGCCTCACGCAGCGCTGCCTCCACCGCATCGACCACCGGCACGCCGACTTGGCCACTGATACGCTCAGCCTGGCCGGTCAAGCCCCCCGAGGCCAGCAGGATGACCCGAGCGCCGTCACTGTTCACCGCAGCGCTGACTGCCTTGAGCAGCCGGGCCTGCGCATCGGGCTGCGAGCGGGCAGCCTCCGCCACACCCACCTCAGCAGCGCGCACCGTAGCCAAATCGCCCGCGCCGTAGCGGCGCATCATGGCGCGGATGCCGGGCAGGGCCGCGCTCACCGTGGTGACGATGGCCAGGGCCGGCGACACCCGGCGCGCAGCGGCAATACCGGCCTCGCAACAACCGAGCACTGGCACGGAAACCATGCCGCGTGCCGCCTGCAAAGCCAGATCGTCAAAGCAGGCCAGGACATAGGCGTCATAGCGTTGCAATTGAGCTTGGGCGATCAGGAGCAGCGCCTGCTGCTCGGCCACGCGTTTATCCTCGTCGCTCTCGATAGAAAATGGCCCTGAATCGGGGTTGACCACCTCAAAGCGCAGGTGCTCACCGGCATACCGCTGAGCCACCTCGCGTACCCGCACGGTCACCAGCGGGTTGGTGTTGGGGTTGATCACGAGCACCCGGCGCTGTGCCGTGGGGCAGGCTTGAGCGACCAGACTCATGGCGCGCTGGCAGACGCTGGCAACCAAGTGACAATTTGCGGCCAGACGATCAGCAGCGCGGTAAAGCCCAACATGATGAAGACATAGGGCAAGCTGCCCATGATGACATCGCGAAAGCTACCGCCGTCCTTGCGCAGGCCCTGCACCACAAACAGATTCATTCCTACCGGCGGTGTGATCAGCGCAATCTCGCACATGACGACGATGAAAATGCCGAACCAGACCGGGTCGACCCCAACGGCCATCACCATGGGCACGGCCACCGGTACGGTCAGCACCAGCATGGACATGGCGTCCATGAACATGCCCAGGATCACATAGAAGATCACCAGAATCAGCAGCAGCGAGTAACGGTCCAGTCCTAGGGTTCCGACCCATTGGGTCAAAGCCTGGGTGGTACCCAGCATGGCCAGGGTGACGTTGAGCAGTAAGGCACAGACGATGATCAAAATCACCATGCCGCTGGTACGAGCGGCTTGCATGAAGCAATGCTCGAGCAGCGTCCAGCGCAAGCGCCCCGAGCGAGCCAGAAAGTAAAGCGCAGCCATCAGGCCCAGGGCGGCCGACTCGGTGGGCGTGGCCAGACCGCCATAAATGCTGCCCATGACCACCACAAAGATCACGCCCGGCGGTATCAAATGGCGCAGCAATGCGATCTTCTCGGCCAGGGGCAAGGCTTCCGGCTGATCGAGGCTGCCCGCCTTGGAATGGGCCAAAGCCACGTACAAGAAAAACAAGCTGGTCAGCAGCAGGCCGGGGATGATGCCCGCGATGAATAACTGCCCGACCGAGACATTGGCCAGCGAGCCATAGACCAAAAGATTGACGCTGGGCGGAATCAGAATGCCCAGTGTGCCTCCTGCTGCCAACGAGCCCAAAGAGGCCGCCACCGGGTATTTGCGGGCGGTCAGCGCCGGTAAAGCCACCGTGCCCACTGTGGCGGCGGTGGCCACCGAAGAGCCCGAGGTGGCAGCAAACAGGGCGCAGGTACCGATATTGGTATGCAGCAAGCCCCCCGGCAGGCGGCCCAGCCAGACCGACAGCGCGTCGAACATGCGGTCAGCAATGCCGCCGCGCAGCAGCAACTCTCCGAGCAGCATGAACAAGGGGACGGCGGTCATCACCGAGTTGTTGAGCGTGCTCCAGACCACGCCGCCCATCATGTCGATCAGCGGCATGCCGTGGGCCAAGAGACCGCCGACGGTACCGACAAACAAGATGGCAAAGGCCACTGGCAGGCTCAGGAACATCAGGGCCAGCATGACCGCAAAGCCAATGGCCAGATAGACAAGACTCATGGTGGTGGCTCCCTGGCTCAGCGCCGCTGCAAATCTTCCAGTTCGGCCTTCAACTCCTCTTCAGGGGTGTCCGGGCCGAACTGCTCGCTCAGATCCTGCGGTCGCCCGCTGACGAGCAACTTGAAGGCACGAATCTGCAGCCAGAGCGCCGGCAACAGGAACACCACCATGGCGAGCAACCAGACCACTTGCGGATAGATCAAGGGCGTGGCCCAGGGGGTCTGGGCGATCGATTGGTAGGCCTGGGTCTCCAGCACCGTCTTGACGGTAAAGCCGAAAAGAAATACCGCCATCAGGCCCAGGGAGAAGATGGACAGGTAATCCACACAGGCTTTCAGGCGCGGCCCCATGTAGATATAGACGATGTTGATGCGAATATGCGCACGCTGCATCAAGGCCACCACAAAAGCCAGGGGCGCGCCAACCGCGATCGAATAGCCCGCCAGCTCATCAACGCCGCCCAAGGAAATCGAGAAGAACTTGCGCAGCAGCGTCTCGACAGTGACCAGTAGCGCCAAGACCAGCATGGTCACCCCAAACACGTTGGCGGCCATGCGCTCATAGGCGGACGGGCCGGCCTGTGCCGAACTCACAGACCGGCTCCGGTGGTGGCGTTCCAGTCGGCCTCACAACTGGGATTGACCGCGTTGCACTGACGGGTCCAGGCCGGCAGCGAGCGCTCCTTGAGCGCGTTCTTGACCGTGGCCAAATCGGCCGGTGTAACCGGCACCGAGGTCAGCTTGTAGCTCTTGCCCGAGGTACAGGGGCTGGCGCCGGTATTGCAGCGATTGGCGTCTTCGGCCAGCTCTTGTGAATAGGACCAGATGTCTTTGACCAGCCTGTCCACCGCCTGCTGCAGCTTGGCCTGATCGGCCGGGGGCATTTGGCGCCAGGTATTGAGGTTGATGGCATACCCGTTGATAGCCAATTGCAGGGCCAAAGGCATCACGGTGGTGGCGGCCTCGGGCCAGCCGCCGGAGTTGGCCGAGGCCGGGCCCGTGATAGCACAGTCCACCACGCCACGGGCCAGCGACTGCTGCACTTCACCGAAGGGCATGGGCACGCCGGTGGCGCCCAGGCCGGCGACGAAGTTAGCGCTGCTCTGGTCGCCGACGCGGATCTTGCGGCCCTTGAGGTCGGCCAGCCCTTTGATCTGCGGCTTACAAAAGATCACCTGTGGGCCAGCCGGCCAGACGCCCAGCAGCTTTGCATTGAACTGCGCCTGCAAGCGCTTGTCGACTGTGCTGAAAAAGGCGTCTGTGTTCTTTTTGCCGGCCTCGAAACTGGGGTTAAGCCCCACCAGATCCAGGCCCAGCACCGTGGGCTCGTCGCGACTGACCTGAGGCAGGCGCAAGGACACCATATTGAACAGGCCCGATTTGAGTACGCGCAGACCGTCGGTATCCGGGATGCCTGCGACATCGACCGGGGCGTATTGCACATTCAAGCTCAAGCCGGTGGTGCGCGCCAGACTCTCGAAGAAGGGCTGCTCCTTGTTCTTCTGTATCAGGCCGGAGCCCACGGGCTGGCCCAGCACCTTGAGGGTGATGGGATCGGCATGGACCGCTGTGGCAAGCAGGGCAGCGGCCAGTGAAACCATGAGACGAAGGCGCATATTCACTCCTTGAAGTAGAGGGCGGCCGGCAAGACAGCCTCGCCGAAACATGCGAAAGTAACGCAAGTTTCTTGCCATGTTACATGAAACAATTTTTTCACAGAGGACCGAAAGGTTTCCCTTGAGGCGCAGCGGCTCAAGGCTTGGCCCGCGCGAAGGCGCGCCCCATTTCATGGCGCGGCGTGCGCATTAATAGTGCGTGGGTGCCCTATGCTGGCGCAGGACGACAGGGCCACGGGGCGTGGCCAAGGACCTCAGAGCTCCTCGAGCTCGTCGTTGAGGGCCT
>CANHGF010000205.1 GCA_947460065.1 Comamonadaceae bacterium | reverse complement strand
GTGCCTTTGATCGCGCCCAGCCCGTAGCGGATCAGCTTGTCACTGACCGGCTCGAACCGGTGGCGGCCGCGGTTGACGTCGGGCGCCTCGAAGGCGATGCCCATGCGCAGCGCATCGGCATACAAGACTTTGAGCTTGTCGGTGTTGTCCATCTCCACCGTCATGTTGGCGCAGAAGAACTCGGCGCTGTAATGCACCTTGAGCCAGGCGGTGTGATAAGCCAGCAAGGAATAGGCGGCCGCATGCGACTTGTTAAAACCGTAGCCGGCAAACTTTTCCATCAGGTCGAAGACCTCGTCGGCCTTCTTCTCGTCGATGCCTTTTTCCGCCGCACCCTTGCGGAAGATCTGCCGGTGCTCAGCCATCTCCTCGGCCTTTTTCTTACCCATGGCACGGCGCAGCAAATCGGCGCCGCCCAGGCTGTAGCCGCCGAGAACCTGCGCGGTCTGCATCACCTGCTCCTGGTAGACCATGATGCCGTAGGTTTCAGACAGCACCGGCTCGACCAGCGGATGCGGATACTGCACCTCCTCGCGCCCATGCTTGCGCGCCACGAAGCTGGGAATCAGGTCCATCGGGCCGGGCCGGTACAGCGCGTTGAGCGCGATCAGATCTTCAAGCCGGGTGGGTTTGGCGTCCTTGAGCATGCGCTGCATGCCCGGACTTTCAAACTGGAACACCGCCTCGGTCTGGCCCCGGCTGAACAGGGCGTAAGTGGGCGTATCGTCCAGGGCGATGGCCTCGTAGGAAAAATCAGCCTGCCCCGCATGCCGCCGCACAATGAGCTCGCGCGCGATCTCCAAAATCGTCAAGGTGGCCAGGCCCAGAAAGTCGAACTTGACCAGACCTATGGCCTCGACATCGTCCTTGTCGTATTGGCTGACCGCTGCATCGCTGCCCGGCTGCGCGTAGAGCGGACAAAAATCAGTGAGCTTGCCCGGAGCAATGAGCACGCCGCCGGCATGCATACCCACATTGCGGGTCACACCTTCGAGTTTTTGCGCCAGCTCGATCAGCATGCGGACATCGTCTTCCCGGCCTATGCGCTCGGCCAGCAGCGGCTCGGCCTCGGTCGCATAGATGGTCTTGTCGCCTTCGGGCTTGGGATCGGGCGGGTACTGCAGGGTCACCGAGGTACCCGGCTTGTTGGGAATCAGCTTGGACAGGCCGTCGCAAAAGCCGTAGGACAGATCGAGCACCCGGCCCACATCGCGGATCGCCGCGCGCGCGGCCATGGTGCCAAAGGTGACGATCTGGCTGACCGCATCAATGCCGTACTTGGCCTTGACATAGTCGATCACCCGGTCACGGTTGCTCTGGCAGAAGTCAATATCGAAGTCGGGCATGGACACCCGCTCCGGATTGAGGAAGCGCTCGAACAGCAGCTTGTACTGCAGCGGGTCCAGGTCGGTGATCTTGAGCGCATAGGCCACCAGGGAGCCGGCACCCGAGCCCCGGCCCGGCCCGACCGGGCAGCCGTTGTTCTTGGCCCAGTTGATGAAGTCCCCGACGATGAGAAAGTAGCCGGGAAAGCCCATCTTGAGGATGACCTCGATCTCGAAGTCAAGGCGCTGCACATACTCGGGGCGCTTTTGCTCGCGCAGCGCCGCATCTGGGTAGAGCTTGAGCAGGCGCTCCTGCAGACCTTCATGCGAGGCCTGGCGGAAATACTGGTCGATGGGCAGGGGCACACCGCCCACCACCGGCGTCGGGTAGTCGGGCAGACGCGGCTTGCCCAGTTGCAAACTGAGGTTGCAACGCTTGGCGATTTCCACCGTGTTGGCCAAGGCCGAGGGCAGGTCAGCAAAGGCGCTCGCCATCTCGGCCTGCGACTTGAAATACTGCTGGTCGGTGAACTTGCGCGGCCGGCGGGCATTGCCCAGTACCTCGCCTTCGGCCACGCAGACCCGCGCCTCGTGGGCCTCGTAGTCGTCAGGCGCCAAAAACTGCGCCGGATGGGTGGCCACCACCGGCAGGCGCAGACGCACTGCCAGCTGCACCGCCGCCGCCACATGTCGTTCGTCATCGGGCCGGCCGGCGCGCTGCACCTCCAGGTAGAACCGGTGGGGAAAGAGGCCCGCCAGTTGCAGTGCGACATCGGCCGCGCGCGCCTCATCGCCCTGCAGCAGGGCCTGACCAATGGCGCCGGCCTGCGCGCCCGACAGCGCAATCAGCCCTGCACCCAATTCCTGCAGCCAGGCCAGCTCAATAACCGCCTGATCGCGCTGCACATTGCGGGTCCAGGCCCGGGTCAGTAACTCGCACAAATTCAGATAGCCGCGGTGTTCCTGTACCAGCAGCAACAGGCGTGTGGGCGGCGCGCCGGCTTCCTTGCCCGGGGTTTGCACCCAGACGTCGGCGCCTATCAGCGGCTTGACGCCCGCGCCACGCGCGCCCTTATAGAACTTGATCGTGGCAAACAGATTGCCCAGATCGGTGATAGCCAGCGCGGCCTGGCGGTCGGCCGCCGCACGGGCGACCATCTCGTCAACGCGCAAGGTGCCGTCGACCACGGAAAACTCGGTGTGCGTGCGCAGGTGAACAAACATGGCGACCATTCTAGGCCGCCGTCCTGTGGGCCCGGCGCAAATGCGAGCGGCTTTTTAGCGCTTGTAACGCGCAGCCACTTGCGCCACCCGCTCGCCAAAGGCACGGGCAGTTTGCAGGTCACCGGCAGCCATCTCGCCCGCCCCGGCATCGGCCGGCGATTGGGCGATCGCGCCCGCATAAGAGCCCAGGTAATTGAGGTCGTCGCGGCGGGAGGCTTTGTTGCTGCTGGGCATGATGCCCTGGCTGACCCACAGGCCGCCGTGCTGCATCGCCAGGGTGAACAAGTAGGTCAGGGTCGAGCCCTTGTCGCCGTTGATGGCAGCGCTGTTGGTAAAGCCGGCAAACAGCTTGTCTTTCCAGGCCTGGCTGTACCAGGCTTTGGACGAGGCGTCGGCAAACTTTTTGAACTGCCAGCTCACCGTGCCCATGTAGGTGGGCGAGCCCATGATGATGGCATCGGCCGCCGCCAATTGTTCCCAGGCAGCCTCAGCGAGGTTGCCCTCGGCATCGATCGCGATCAACTCTGCGCCTGCGCCCTCGGCCACTGCTTGGGCCATACGCTGGGTGTGGCCGTAGCCGGAATGGTAAACAACAACGATTTCGCTCATGACTAACTTCCTTTTAAAAAACGGGATTGACCCTAGAAGCGGCTGGTGACCGCTTACTGTGGATGCCAAATCTTTGCTCTCAATGGCTCGGGCCCATCGGTGCGGCCCTGCATCTAGCGCCGAGCAGCAACTCCGGCGCCGTTCAAGCCGCCAGGTCGAACACCAGCACCTCGGCCTGCTGGCCCTGACTCAGGTGCAGCTCGGACTCCGAAACCAGCTTGGCTGCGTCACCGGACACCAGCGCATGACCATTGACGCTGAGCTCACCTCGGACGAGGTGCACATAGGTTTTACGCGCAGGATCCAGCGCCAGCCGGGCCTGCTCGTCGCCGTCGAACAGGCCGGCGTACAGCTTCGCATCCGCGCAGACCGTGACCGAACCCTGGGCGCCGTCGCGGCTGGCCACCAGGCACAGGCGGCCGCGTTTTTGCGGCCCGTCAAAATGCTTTTGTTCATAGCCCGGGGCTATGCCCAACTCGGCCGGCTGTATCCAGATCTGCAAGAAATGCGTCTGTCCCTCGGGGCTGTGGTTGAACTCGCTGTGCATCACGCCGCGGCCCGCGCTCATGCGCTGCACATCGCCAGGCAAGATGGCGGTGCCATTGCCCATGTTGTCGCGGTGGGCCAGGGCGCCAGAGATCACGTAGCTGATGATCTCCATGTCGCGGTGACCGTGGGTGCCAAAGCCGGTGCCCGGCTCAATGCGGTCTTCATTGATGACGCGCAGCGGCCCGAAGCCCATGTGTGCCGGGTCCTGATAACCCGCAAAGGAAAACGTATGAAAGGACTTGAGCCAGCCGTGATCGGCATAGCCGCGATCGCCCGAAGGTCGCAAGGTCAACATGATCGGATGCTCCAACAAAAAGTCAGCCGCGGCTGCGACCGAAAGGGGAAACTGTAAGCCGTCATGCGTATCATTAGGTTGAATCAATTTGTCTTTTAAATTCGAATTTTTTGATTTATGAAAACGCCACCACGCGTCGCTGATGTCCTAACCCCCGACGCCCTGCGCATGCTCGCCAGCATTGCCGAGTGCGGCAGCATGGCCGCTGCGGCTCGGGCGCTCGGGCTGGTGCCCAGCGCGCTGAGCTACCGGGTGCGCCAGCTTGAGCAGGCGCTCGACGTGCTGCTGTTTGACCGCAGCACACGTCAGGCCCGTCTGACCGAGGCCGGCCGCGAGCTGCTGCGCGAAGGCCAGCGCTTGCTGCTGGAAATCGATGCCGTTGCACACCGCGTGCGCCGGGTGGCCACCGGCTGGGAGCCGCAGCTCACGCTGGCGCTCGATAGCGTGGTTTCGCGCACCACCGTGCTCGAACTGTGCGAAGCCTTCTATGCACTTGAGCCGCCAACCCGGCTCAAGCTGCGCGAAGAAACCCTGTCGGGCACGCTGGCCAGCCTGAGCACGGGCCGGGCCGATCTGGCCATCGGCGTGGTCAACGAGGCCAGTGCGCAGCCGGGCATACGGGCCAAGCCGCTGGGCCAGCTCGACTTTGTTTTTGCGCTGGCGCCGCACCATGCGCTAGCCGCTGCGTCCGAGCCACTGAGTGATGCACTCATCGGTCAGCACCGGGCGGTGGCGGTGGCCGACTCGGTGCCCAGCGGCGACGGCATGACGCTGGGCCTGCTCGGCGGTCAGGATGTGCTGACCGTGCCACACATGGCGGCCAAGCTGCAGGCTCAGCTGCGTGGCCTGGGGGTGGGGTTTCTGCCGCGCTACATGGCCCAGCCCCACATCGACGCCGGCCAGTTGGTGGTGCGGGCGGTGCAACGCTCCAGCCGCGTCGCCCGCTGCAGCTATGCCTGGCGCCATGAGGCCAACGCCAGACCGGGGCGAGCCCTGTTGTGGTGGCTCGAGCAACTTGAGCGCCCCGCCACCCGGCGGGCCCTGCTGTCGCGACCATGATGACTAAAGTACCCGGGCACACCCCGAGGCTGGGCTAGAGCCGATGCGTGTAGAGTCGAGCCATGGCCCATCTAAAAACCTCCCCCCCGGCAACCCGCCGCTATGCCGTGATCGGCGCCGGCATGGCCGGCATCGCCTGCGCCCGCACCCTGATGCAAGCCGGCCACGAAGTCACGCTGATCGAAAAGAGCCGAGGCTACGGGGGTCGCATGTCCTGCCGCAGCACGCCGTTT
>CANHGF010000204.1 GCA_947460065.1 Comamonadaceae bacterium | reverse complement strand
CGTCCTGGCATTCGGCCACGATGCCGGTGGGCAGGTGGGTGACGCGCACGGCGGAGTCGGTTTTGTTGATGTGCTGGCCGCCCGCGCCCGAGGCGCGGTAGGTGTCGATGCGCAGTTCGGCCGGGTTGATCTGTACCGCAACGGCTTCGTCGGGCTCGGCCAGCACCGCCACCGTGCAGGCACTGGTGTGTATGCGACCCTGGGCCTCGGTGGCCGGCACCCTTTGCACCCGATGTCCGCCTGACTCAAATCGCAGCTTGCCAAAGACGCCCACGCCTTGCGCATCGGGCGCGCCTTCAATACGCAGCACCACCTCCTTGTAGCCGCCGAGCTCGGAGGGCGACTGACTGATGAGCTCGCAGCGCCAGCCGCAGCCCTCCGCATAGCGGGTGTACATGCGCAGCAAGTCGCCGGCGAACAGGGCCGACTCGTCGCCGCCGGTACCAGCGCGAATTTCCATGAAGGCCGGCCGGGTATCGTCTGGGTCCTTGGGCACCAGCATGAGCTGCAGGGCCTGGTCCAGATGGGCGATATCGGCCTGCGCTCCGGCGACTTCTTCTTCAGCCAACTCGCGCATCTCGGGCTCGGCCAGCAGGGCCTGTGCCTGCGCCAGGTCGTCTTCGCGCTGGCGCAGGCGCCGGTATTGGGCGCTGAGCGCGCTGACTTCGGCATGTTCGCGGGTGAGCTTGCGAAAGCGGTCCATGTCGCTGACCACATCGGGGGCCGACAGCAGCGCGTCGAGCTCATCGAAGCGCAGCAACTGGCGCTCTAGCGTCTGGCGAAGAAATTCTTTCATGGGGGCGGACCGGGTCGAAAACGTCAGATCGGGGGGGGCGCAGTGCCAGGTGCGCTGCCGCTAAGCGGGCCTGCGCAAGGCAGTGCCCGCAGGATGCGCCCATGGCCAGGGCAGCGCGGGCGGCGCTAGAGCCCGTTGGGGTCGCGTGGCGCCTGGCCGCGCAGGAACATGCGGCTGACGGTTTGGGCGGTGCTGTCGAGCTGGTCGGCCTGGCTGCCGTGCAGTTCGGCCATGGCACCGTGCAGCATTTTTTGCGTCAGCCCGCGCGAGAGGGTCTCGAGCACCGCCTCGACCGACTCGCCCTTGGCCAGCAGCTTGCGCGCCCGCGCCAGTTCGACCGCCCGCCACTGGTCGGCCTGGGCATTGAGTTGCTGAATCAGGGGCACGGTGGCGCGCTGCTTCATCCAGTGCAGGAAATTTTGCACGCCTTCGTCAATGATCACCTCAGCCTCGGCGACTGCCGCCTGCCGGCTGTCCTTGCCGGTCTGCACCACCCGGGCCAGATCGTCGACGGTGTAGAGGTAGACGTCTTGCAGCTGTTTGACTTCGGGCTCGATGTCGCGCGGCACCGCCAGATCGACCATGAACATCGGCCGGCGCCGGCGTTGTTTAAGGGCCCGCTCGACCGCACCCAAACCGATGATGGGCAGGGTGCTGGCGGTGCAGCTGATGACCGCGTCAAATTCGCCCAGACGCTGGGGCAGCTCTGACAGCGGCATGACCTCGGCGCCAAAACGGCTGGCCAACCTCTCGCCGCGTTCGAGCGTGCGGTTGGCGATGGCCATGGCCTTGGGGTTTTTGGCGGCAAAGTGGGTCACCGCCAGATCGATCATCTCGCCGGCACCAACAAACAGCACCCGGATCTCGCCCAGGTCTTCAAAGATCTGACTGGCCAGCCGCACCGCCGCAGCGGCCATGCTGATGCTGTGCGAACCGACCTCGGTGCTGGTGCGCACTTCCTTGGCCACCGCAAACGAGCGCTGGAACAGCTGGTGCAAGGTGGTGCCCATGGCACCGGCCTCGTCGGCCGCCCGCACCGCGTCTTTCATCTGGCCCAGGATTTGCGGCTCGCCCAGCACCATCGAGTCCAGCCCGCTGGCCACCCGGAAAGCGTGGCGGGCGGCGTCGCCGTCCTGCAAGGTGTAGGTGTGGTCGCGCAGCGACTCCGGGGATACTCCGCCACTGCGAGCCAGCCAGTCCAGGGTGTGATCGACCTCGGCCCGCTCGCCCGCACAGTAAATTTCTGTGCGGTTGCAGGTGGACAACAAGGTCGCTTCAGGCTGGCGCTGAAATGCCGCCCGCAGGCCCTGCAGGGTCGGCGCCACCTGGTCGATGGCAAAGGCAAAACGACCGCGCAGGTCGAGCGGTGCCGTGTGATGGTTCAGCCCAAGGGCCCAGACTGGCATGGCGGGATTATAAATTTACCGTTGTAGTCGGCAATCGTGTCATTGCCGGGTGTCAATTTAAATTGACATCTTGATTTGAGTCTTGAGGGTTTACCCTTGTTTTTTTGGGATGGCAGGTATTTTCCAGGCTGGTTTCGTCACGGCCTTCCGGCGGCCCGGTGCTTATGGCTGCTAGAGTCTGGCCTGCCTCAGCCGTCCGCCTGATGACTTTCTACCTGTTTTTCACTTACCTCCTGAATTGGCTAGCCCCGGCCGCTGCGCTGGCCTGGCTGATGGCAGTGCTTGCGCCGCGCTGGCCTTTGCTGCGGGGGGCTAGGCCCTGGGTGGTCGGCTGGCCAGCTCGTTTTTTTTGGGGCTTTGGGCTCAACACTCTGGTGCTGCTGGCCGGACTGCTTCTGGGAGCCACCGGCAAAATGTATACCTACGGTGCTTTGCTGACCGCCTCGGCCCTGGCTCAGTTTGTCATGCTCGGGCTGTGGCGGCGTTGAGGCCATCGCCTTGAGCCATGTCCGGTCTCTGCCCCAAGGGGCGGCAGGGCCACGGGGTGCTGCGGTAACATGTCCAATTGCCTGCCAATCCGGGTTCTGACAGCCGGTTTGACTGCTGCGCCCTATCCCTGGATCTGCTGATGAACGCCCCCACCTCGCCCCATATTCTGCAAGCGCTGGAAGGCCCTGCGGGGCTGGTCGAGGGCGGCGAGGGCGCCCGCATTCGCGAGATTCCGTACAACTACACCTCGTTTTCGGACCGCGAGGTGGTGATGCGGGTGCTTGGTGTTTCCGCCTGGGAGCTTCTCAACCGGCTGCGCGATGAGCGCCGCACCGGCCGCTCGGCCCGCATGCTCTATGAGGTGCTGGGCGACATCTGGGTGGTCCAGCGCAATCCCTATTTGCAGGACGACCTGCTCGACAACCCGGGCCGCCGGCGTTTGCTGGTCGAGGCGCTGGAGCACCGCCTTGGCGAGGTACAGAAGCGGCGCACTCCGGATGCGGATGCCGGCCGCGACCGCATCGTTGGCCAACTCCTGGACTTGGCCGGTGCTGCCGTCAGCCGCTTCGCCCAGGGTTTTGATGAAGTGGCCCAACTGCGGCGGCAGACCGAGCGCAAGCTGCGCAAGTACACCGCCAAGGACAACATCAAGTTCGACGGCCTCTCGCGCGTCTCGCATGTCACTGACGCTACCGACTGGCGGGTCGAGTACCCCTTTGTGGTGCTGACCCCCGATACTGAGACCGAGATGGCCGGCTTGGTCAAAGGCTGTATTGAACTGGGCCTGACCATCGTGCCGCGCGGCGGCGGCACCGGCTACACCGGCGGTGCGATCCCGCTGAGCTGGAGGTCGGCGGTGATCAACACCGAAAAGCTCGAGGCCATGACCGAGGTGGAGTCGGTAGCGCTGCCCGGTCTGCCGCAGCCGGTGCCCACTATCTGGACCGAGGCCGGCGTGGTCACGCAGCGGGTGGCCGATGCGGCCGAGCGGGCTGGCTTTGTATTTGCGGTTGATCCCACCTCGGCCGAGGCGTCGTGCATAGGCGGCAATATCGCCATGAATGCCGGCGGCAAAAAGGCGGTGCTCTGGGGTACCGCCCTGGACAACCTCGCGTCCTGGCGCATGGTCACCCCTGACGCGAAGTGGCTGGAGGTGGTGCGCATCGGCCACAACCTGGGCAAGATCCACGACGCCGATATGGCCAGCTTTGAGCTGCACTACTTCGAGGCCGATGGCAAGACGCCGATCCGCACCGATCGCCTAGATATACCTGGGCCGTCTTTTCGCAAGGCGGGCCTGGGCAAGGACGTGACCGACAAATTCCTCTCAGGCCTGCCGGGGGTGCAGAAGGAGGGCTGCGACGGGCTGATCACCAGCGCGCGCTGGGTGGTGCACCGCATGCCGGTCCACACACGCACCGTCTGTCTGGAGTTTTTCGGCAATGCCAAGGACGCGGTGCCCAGCATTGTCGAGATCAAGGACTATATGTTTGCGCTGCAAAAGCGCAGCGAGCAGGAGGCGGCCACACCGGGCGCCTCGCCGGTGCTGCTGGCCGGGCTCGAGCACCTGGACGACCGTTACCTCAAGGCGGTGGGCTACACCACCAAGTCCAAGCGCGGTGGCCTGCCTAAGATGGTACTGATCGGTGACATCGCCGGCGATGATGCCGACGCGGTGGCGCGGGCCACATCGGAAGTGGTGCGCATCGCCAACTCGCGCAGCGGCGAGGGCTTTGTGGCCGTCAGCCCCGAGGCGCGCAAGAAGTTTTGGCTGGACCGCAAGCGCACCGCCGCCATCAGCCGCCACACCAATGCCTTCAAGATCAACGAGGATGTGGTCATCCCGTTGCCGCGCATGGCCGAGTACACCGATGGCATTGAGCGCATCAACATCGAGCTGTCGCTGAAAAACAAGATCAAGCTGTGCGACGAGCTTGAAGCCTTTTTTGAGCGCGGCAGCCTGCCCTTGGGTCAGGCCGACGATGCCGGCGAGTTGGCACCGGCCGAGCTGCTGGAAGACCGGGTGGCGCAGGCCCTGACCCTGGTGCGGCAGGTGCGCGGCCAGTGGGCGCATTGGCTGGCCGAGGTCGGCCCGCTGTTCGCACAGCTGCAAGACCACAGCCTGCGGGCGAGCTGGAAGATGCAACTGCGCGCGCCGCTGCAGGACCTTTTTGGCGGCGCGGCCTTTGCGCCCATCTTGCAGCAGTGCCTGGACATTCACCAGCGGGTGCTCAAGGGCCGTGTCTGGGCGGCGCTGCACATGCATGCCGGAGATGGCAATGTGCACACCAATTTGCCGGTCAACAGCGACGACTACGAGATGCTGCACGCTGCACACGAGGCGGTGGCACGCATCATGGCGCTGGCCCGCTCGCTCGACGGCGTGGTCTCCGGCGAGCATGGCATCGGCATCACCAAGCTGGAGTTCCTCAGCGACGCTGAGCTCGCGCCTTTTGCTGACTATAAAAAGCGGATCGACCCCGAGGGTCGTTTCAACAAAGGCAAGCTGCTGCGCGATGACAGTCTGCCGGCCGACCTGACCAATGCCTACACCCCCAGCTTCGGCTTGATGGGCCATGAGTCGCTGATCATGCAGCAGTCAGACATCGGCGCGATT
>CANHGF010000203.1 GCA_947460065.1 Comamonadaceae bacterium | reverse complement strand
TTTACTTCGAACCAGCACTGGTGGCCAAGCTGCGCAGCCTGCCTGGTATCGAGCGCATCGATACCCTGCGGGTGCGCTCCCTCACTCTGGAGGCCGGCCAGCCGCCGGTCAGCCTGATTGCCCGCGATCTCAGCCAGCCCCGCCTGAGCCTGCCGCTGCTCGACGACCCCCTGCCGGCGCCGCAGGGGCAGATTCCGATTTACGTCAGCGAGGCCATGGTCGATCTCTACGGCGCGCGCGCCGGGCAGCCCTTCAAACGCTGGCAGACAGCCCTGGGCGAGACCAGCGCCCAAGCACCTACCTACTTTGTGGCCGGCATCTGGCGCGACTATGCGCGCCAGTTCGGCGCGGTCATGATGGACGAGCGCGACTACCGGCGCCTGAGCGGCGATACCCGCATCAATGACCTGGCTCTCTGGCTCAAGCCCGGGCAGGACGCAGCCACCGTGCAGCAGGCCATCACCCAGACCCTGCAGCAGGTACAGCCGGCCTGGCCCAGCCTGGAGATGGCCTCCAGTGGCGAGATCCGAGCCATGTCGCTGCGCATTTTTGACCGCAGCTTCGCGGTGACTTACTGGTTACAGGCCGTGGCCATAGGCATAGGCCTGTTTGGGGTGGCGGCCAGCTTCAGCGCGCAAGTATTGGCGCGGCGCAAGGAATTTGGGCTACTGGCACATCTGGGGCTGACACGCGCTCAGGTGCTGGCGGTGGTCGCCGGCGAGGGCCTGGCCTGGACCGCCGCTGGCGCAGCTGCCGGCCTGCTGCTGGGCCTGGGGGTCTCGCTGGTGCTGGTGCATGTGATCAACCCCCAAAGCTTTCGCTGGACCATGGACCTGCACGTCCCGACCCTGAGCCTGTTGGCCCTGGCGCTGGCGGTCATGGCCGCCGGCACCCTGACCGCCTGGCTGGCCGGCCGCGCTGCCGCCAGCGCCCAGGCGGTGCTGGCGGTCAAGGAGGACTGGTGATGCCCAGCCCGCTACAACGCCGCGCCCTGATGCAGGCCCTGGCCGGCACCTTGCTGCCCGCCGCGAGCCCGGGCACACAGGCCCTGCCAGCGCAGGCACTCGTCTTTCCGCGCGACTTTGGTGCCCACCCGCAGCTGCGGACCGAGTGGTGGTACATCACCGGCTATGGGCTTGAGCCCAAGGGCGGACTGCTGGGTTTTCAGCTCACCTTCTTTCGCAGCCGGGTAGATGTAACCCAAGGCATGCGCTCGCGCTTTGCCGCGCGCCAGCTCATCTTCGCCCATGTGGCTGTGACCGATGTACAAGGCGGGCGGCTCTGGCATGACCAAGCCATAGCTCGCGAAGGCTTTGGGCTGGCGCAGGCGTCCACTGAAGACACCGGGCTGCGCCTGGAGCGCTGGCAGCTCAGGCGCGAAGGCACGCCTCAATCCAGCACCTACCACGCCAGCCTTCCGGCTCGCGATATCGGGCTGGAGATGGTGTTCAAAACCACCCAGCCGCTGCTGCTGCAAGGCCAGCAGGGCCTGTCGCGCAAGGGGCCTCAGGAAAGGCAGGCCAGCTACTACTACAGCCAACCGCAGCTGGCTGCCCAAGGGGTGATAAGCGTGCTGGGCAGACGCATGGCTGTTGAAGGCCGAGCCTGGCTGGACCATGAATGGAGCGAAGAGATCCTGCATCCCGAAGCGGTAGGCTGGGACTGGATAGGCATGAACCTAGACGACGGCAGTGCGCTGACCGCCTTCACCCTGCGCCGTGCCGACGGCAGCGCCCTGTGGGCCGGCGGCTCGTTTCGCAAGGCCGGTGGCGCCAGCATCAGCTTTACCCCCGAGGAGGTGCGCATGCGGCCCATGCGCTATTGGGTCAGCCCCAGCTCTCGGGCGCGCTATCCGGTGCAGTGGCAAATCGACAGCCCGGCCGGCACCCATACCGCTGCCGCCCTGCTCGACCAGCAGGAACTCGACAGCCGCAACTCGACAGGCGGCATTTATTGGGAAGGGCTGAGCGAGCTGCGCGACAGCCAGGGGCGCCGCGTCGGCCTGGGCTACCTCGAGATGACGGGCTACACCGCGCCGTTGCGTTTGAATTGAAACACGCTGCCAGCAAAACCAAGGGCCAGGCTGGGCGCGCGCCCCATGTGTTGATGCCTCAGAGCACCGATCGCAGGCTCATGCTTTGCCAGCCGCTACCCTGCCAAAAGCGCTCGGTGCTCGGGCCGCGCTCGAGCAGCAGCACTTCGGCCAGCGGAGCCAGCAGGGTTTGCTCAGGGTCGGCCAGCAGGACCCAGACCGGTTCTGCCCCGTCCGCCGGCTCGACCGCTGCGATCCACTGGATTTGCCTGAGGGTCTGTAGCAGAGGCTCGAGCTGCAGCTGGTCCACATTCAGGGCGCGGGCAAGGGCTTGAGCGCTCAGGCCGTGCGGCTGGGCGCCACGGGCGCGGTGCAGTTGCTGAACACAGGCCAGCGCCAGCTCGAAAGGCCAGCCCACCCGGCCCAGGCGCCGGGCATGGCCGGAGAGCAGGCTTGGCAGATAGGCAGTGACCACGGCGCCCATGAGAACGATCAACCAGGCGAGGTATATCCAGACCAGCAAGATGGGCACGGTGGCAAAGGCGCCGTAGACCAAGGAGTACGTGGGCACGCTTTGGAGGTAGAAGGCCAGCAACTGTTTGGCCAAACCCAGACCGGCGGCGACGAACACGCCGCCACTCCATGCATGGCCCCAGGCGACATGGGTGTTGGGCATGTAGCGAAACAGCGCCGCCATCGCGCCGGCGTGCAGCACGAATTCCAGAGCGTCGAGCAGCCAGGCACTCAAGCCCGACAGGGCCTTGCTGCCGGCCAGCAGTGGCATGAACTGGGAGGTGGCGGCCAGGCTTGCGGCCAGCAGCAGTGGGCCCAGGGTGATCACCCCCCAATAGATAAAAAGCCGCTGGACCAGCGGCCGCACCCGCTGCACCCGCCAGATGCCGTTAAGGGTGCGCTCTATCGTCATCACCAGCGTCAGCACAGACAGGACCAATACCGCCAGACCGACCGCACCCAGGCGGCTGGCCTGCCGGGTGAACTGGCTCAGGTATCCGAGCACCTGCCTGGCAATGTGCTCAGGCACCAGGCTTTCCACCAGCCAAGTCTGCACCACCCCCTGCAATTTGGCGAACATGGGAAAGGCAGTGAAGATGGCCAGTGCCACCGTCAAGAAGGGCACCAGGGCGATCGAGGTGGTGAAGGTCAGGCTGCTTGCGCTCAGCCCCAACCGGTCTTCACGGAAGCGTTCGCGCAGGGTGCGCGCAGTATCCCTCCAGGGAAAGTGCATCAGGGTGTGCTCGAGGGCTGAAAACGACATGCCCGGTATCATGCCATCCCCATGAACAATCCCTCCGTCGACTTCACCCGCTGGCTGGCCGTCGGCAGCCTGGCCGGCCTGATCATCCTGGGGCTCGCGTGGGAGATGTGGCTGGCCCCGATACGGCCGGGCGGCTCGCTGCTGGCACTCAAGGTGCTGCCGCTATGCCTGCCGCTGGCGGGCCTGCTCAAGAGAAAGCTCTATACCTACCGCTGGGTCAGCCTGATGGTCTGGCTCTACTTCACTGAGGGAGCAGTGCGCGCCTGGAGCGACAAGCCTCCGGGCAATATCCTAGCGCTGGTCGAGGTCGCCCTGTGCTTGAGCTTGTTCACCGCCTGCGCCCTGCACGTGCGGGTCAGGCTGGCAGCGCCACGCGTGGACGAGGCCCAGCCGTGAGCCAGCCCTGCGCCACACTGCTGCAAGAACTGGCGCAGATCTGCGGGCCTGCCCATGTGCTCAAAGATGGCGATCTGAGCGCCTGGGAGTCCGACTGGCGCAAGAGGAGCCGCGGCAAGGCACTGGCAGTGGTGCGCCCCGACTCAGCCACTCAGGTGGCGCAGGTGGTGCAAGCTTGTGCAAGGCATGGGGTGAGCATGGTGCCGCAAGGCGGCAACACCGGGCTGGTGGTGGGCTCCACCCCCGACGATTCTGGCCGCCAGGTGGTGCTCAGCATGCAGCGCATGAACCGGGTGCTGGCCATCGACAAGGCCAACCTCACCGTGACGGTCGAAGCCGGCTGCATCCTGCAGGCCTTGCAGGAACGCGCACAGCAAGAGGGCCTGCTGTTTCCCCTGAGCTTGGCTGCCGAAGGCAGTTGCACCATAGGCGGCAACCTGGCCACCAACGCCGGCGGCACGCAGGTGCTGCGCTACGGTAACACCCGCGAGCTCTGCCTGGGCCTGCAAGTGGTCACGGCCCAGGGCGAGGTCTGGGAGGGCCTCTCGGGCCTGCGCAAGGACAACACCGGTTATGACCTGCGCGACCTCTTCATCGGCAGCGAAGGCACGCTGGGCGTGATCACCGCAGCCACCCTCAAGCTCTACCCCCTGCCGACGGCGCAATTGACCGCCTGGGCGGCGGTGGACTCGATGGAAAAGGCGGTCGCCCTGCTGGGCCTGGCACAGCAGCAGCTCAGTGCCTGCCTGACCGGCTTTGAGGTGATGAGTCAGTTCGCGCTGAGCCTGGTGGTCAAGCACTTTCCCCAATTGCGCGTACCGTTTCATGACAGCAGCGCTTATGGCGTACTGCTCGAACACTCCGACCACGAGTCGCCCGAGCACGCCCGGGCCATGCTCGAGCGCTTGCTGGAGCAAGCTTTGGAGCAAGGCCTGGTCGGCGATGCGGTGGTGGCCGAAAACATCAGCCAGGCGCAGCAGCTTTGGCATGTTCGCGAGTCCATCCCGCTGGCCCAAGCCGAAGAGGGGCTCAACATCAAGCACGATATTTCGGTGCCGATCTCACGCATCCCGGAATTTGTGGCCCACGCCCAAGCCCTGCTCGAAGGCGAAATCGCCGGCGTACGGGTGGTCAATTTCGGGCATCTAGGCGATGGCAATCTGCACTACAACGTGCAGGCACCTGTGGGCGGGGATTCCAAGCTTTTCCTGAAAACACAGGAGGCACGGGTCAACAGCCTGGTCTACGAAGCGGTGCGCGCCTTCGGCGGCTCGATCTCGGCCGAGCACGGCGTCGGCGGCCTCAAGGTGGGCGAGCTCGAACACCACAAGAGCCCAGTGGCGCTCGAGATGATGCGCGCGGTCAAACGCGCCCTGGACCCGCAGGGGATCCTCAATCCGGGTCGGGTACTGAGGGTCTAGGCTCGCACACATGGCCCGGGCCACCTGAGCCGAGGGCGCGTCGCTCGCACCACCAGAGGGCGTGCGGGTGGGCGCTGCGCGGCGAGGTAGAGGAGGAGCCGAGGCGCTAGCCGAGGCGCTAGCCGAGGCGCTAGCCGAGGCGCTAGCCGAGGCGCTAGCCGAGGCGCTAGCCGAGGCGCTAGCCGAGGCG
>CANHGF010000202.1 GCA_947460065.1 Comamonadaceae bacterium | reverse complement strand
GTACTGCAGCACTGAGCTGATCCAGGGACTCAAACACCGGCAGGCACTGCAGACCGCCCCAGATGCCCTGCTCGGGCCGGCGCTCGAGCCAGACCGAACCGTCAGCCCGCTCGGCCCATAGCAGCCACAGGCGCTGACTTGAGCGCTTGAGCTTGCGCGACTTGACAGGGTAGAGCTCGGTCTGACCCTGGCGCTCGGCCACACACAAACCGCGCATTGGGCAGTCGGTGCAGCGAGGCTGGCGTGGCAGGCAGACGGTGGCGCCCAGATCCATGATGGCCTGGCTGTACAGCGGCATCTGCGCGGCCGGGGGCAACAGCTGTTCGGCCCAGTGCTGAACCTGCTTTTGCGCCGGGGTGGCAGCCAGATCGCCGTCATAAGCCAGCAGCCGGGCCAGCACCCTGCGAACGTTGCCGTCCAGGATGGCAGCACGTTCGTCAAAGCAAAAAGACGCAATGGCGGCAGCGGTCGACGGGCCTATGCCCGGCAGTTGCTGCAGCTGCTCGGCGCTGCCGGGAAAGCTGCCGAACTGGCTCACCACCTGCTGTGCACAGCGGTGCAAATTGCGGGCCCGGCTGTAATAGCCCAGACCGCTCCACAGCCCCAGCACCTCGTCGAGCGGGGCAGCCGCCAAGTCTTGCACCGTGGGAAAACGCGCCAAGAAGCGCTGGTAGTAATCAATGACGGTCAGCACCTGCGTTTGCTGCAGCATGATTTCCGAGAGCCAGACGCGATAAGGATCGCGGGAGTTTTGCCAGGGCAGATTGCTGCGCCCATGCACGTCCTTCCAGGCCAGCAGTCGCGGCGCAAACTCGCGCCTGATTTTGGCTGGCAGGGCCAAGCCGGGGCCCGCTTTACCGCCGGGACTCACAGACTCGCCCCTGGATTCAGGGTTTTTGGCATACCGGGCAGAAATAGGTAGAGCGCTGTTGCTGCACGATGCGGCGTATCGGGGTCTCACAGCTCAGGCAGGGCAGGCCGGCCCGGTCGTAAACCTGGGCCGAGAGCTGGAAGTGCCCGGCCTGACCCATGGCATTGGAGAAATCGCGCAGGGTACTGCCGCCCTGGCTGACCGCCTGGGCCAGCACCTGGCGGATGGCCGCATGCAGGCGGGCGGCGCGCGGACGGCTGATCTTGCAGGCGCGCAGACTGGGCCGTATACCGGCCAGAAACAGCGCCTCCGAGGCGTAGATATTGCCCACACCCACCACGACCTCACCGGCCAGCAGCACCTGCTTGATGGGCGCTTTTTTACTTTTGAGGGCCTGGTGGAACAAGCCCGCATCAAAGGCTTCGCCCAGGGGCTCAACCCCCAGACCAGAGAGCAGCTTGTGCGCCATACCTTGGTCCTGGCCGGCGGCATGAACCACCGCGCCGAAGCGGCGCGGGTCATGCAGCCTGAGCGTGCCCAGGCTGGTGACCAGATCAAAATGATCATGTCGGCCCGGCGGCGGAAGGTAGCGGTCAAACACCACACTGCCCGACATGCCCAGATGCATCACCAGCAGGCCGCCCGGTTGATGGTCCAGCAACAGGTCCAACAAGAGGTATTTGCCGCGCCGGCGGACCGCGCCAACGCTATGCCCCGTCAGATGTTCGGGGTCGCAGCCCAGGGGCCAGCGCAAAGGCTTGCCCAGCCGGACCTCCAACACCCGGGCTCCGGCAATCCGATCGGCAAAACTCAGTCGGGTGACTTCAACCTCGGGAAGTTCAGGCATGCAGCATCAAGGGGTGGGATTGCACAGAGCCATCCATTATCATGACCCAATGAAAAAATCGCTGATCTGGGCCCTGCTGGGCCTGAGCCTGGCTTGGCCTGCGGCACAGGCCCAAGGCACCCCGGGCGCCTCTGGCGCTCCTAGCGCTCCTGGCGCCGCTGCAAACAGCGGACCTGCCGATGGTCGCCGGCAGGCAGCCAATGCCGCCCAGATTTTTTACCAGGTGCTGCTGGGCGAGATGAGCGCAGCCAGCGGCGATACCGGCTCGGCCATTTCGCTGCTGCTCGACGCCGCCCGCAAGACGCAAGACGAGGCGCTTTTCCAGCGCGCGGCCGATCTGGCCTTGGGTTCACGCGCGGGTGACACGGCCTTGCAGGTAGCGCGCAGCTGGCGCCAGCTCATGCCGCGCTCGCTGCAGGCCAGCCGCTATGTGCTGCAAATCCAGCTGGCGATGAACCGGGTGAGCGACAGCGGCGAGGCGCTCAAATCGGTGCTTGAACTCACGCCCGAATCCGAGCGTGCGCCGCTGCTGATGCTGCTGCCCTCCCTGTACGGCAGGGCCAGCGACAAAAAGCTTGCCGCCTCAGTGGTCGAGCAGGCGCTTAGCGCTGCGCTGGCCGATGTGCGGACCGCCAGCGCGGCCTGGTCAGCGGTCGGCCGTGTGCGTCTGGCCGCAGCCGACAGCACAGGCGCACTCGAGGCAGCGCGGCGCTCGCTCAGCGCCGATGCGCGCAATCCAGTGGCCCTGGGCCTGGCGCTCGAGCTGATGAGTCCCCAACTGCCTCAGGCCGAAGCCCTGATTCAGGGCTATCTGCAAAGTCCCCAGCTGGCCGACGCGGCGGTGCGTCTGAACTATGCCCGCAACCTACTGGACAGTCAGCGCTACACCGAGAGCGCACAGCAGTTGCAGCAACTGACCCGCGAACACCCGGATTTTCCTGATGGCTGGCTACTGCTGGGCTCGCTACAAATGGAGCAGCCGCAAGCCGCGCAGGCCGAGGCCAGCCTCAAACGCTACCTGGCGCTCACAGAAAAACAGCCTGAGGCCGCCGGCAGCCGACGCGGCACGGGCCAAGCCCAGCTGATGCTCGCGCAAATTGCCGAGCGCCGCGGCGATCTGGCCGGCGCCGAACAGTGGTTGGCCCGCATCAGCGACCGCGAGTTACTGGTGCAGACCCAGAGCCGGCGGGCCTCGCTGCTGGCGCGCCAGGGCCAGATGCGCCAGGCGCGGGCATTGATTCAGCAGCTGCCCGAGCAAACGGCGCAAGACGCGCGCCGCAAGCTTCTGGCTGAAGTCAGCCTGCTGCGCGAATTCAAGGATTACAACGCCTCCTACGAGCTGATGAGCCGGGCGGTCGAGGCCGCGCCCAAGGACCACGAGCTCCTGTATGAAAAGTCCATGCTGGCTGAAAAGCTCAATCGGATCGATGAGATGGAAAAACTGCTGCGCCAGGTGATGCAGCTCAAACCCGATTACCACGCGGCTTACAACGCGCTGGGCTATTCGCTGGCCGACCGCGGCCTGCGTCTGCCCGAGGCCAAGCAGCTGATCCAAAAGGCGCTCGAGTACGCGCCGGCCGACCCCTACATCCAGGACAGCCTGGCCTGGGTCGAGTTCAGACTGGGCCGCACGCAGGAAGCAGCGCGCATCATCGAAGCGGCTTACAAGGCCAAGCCCGACGCCGAGATCGCAGCCCACTATGGCGAGATCCTCTGGAGCCTGGGCCAGCGCGACAAGGCCCGCGCGATCTGGCGCGAGGGCCTGCAACTCAATGCCGACAACGACACACTGCTCGAAACCCTCAAGCGTCTGCAGGTCACGCCGTAAATGAAGGACAGACCCAGGCAAGCCCTGCCCCGACGCACCCTGCTGCTGGCTGCGGCCATGCTGGCCAGCGGCTGCGCCAGCCGCCGACCGGCCGACAGCAGCAGTTTCTGGAGCGGTCGCCTGAGTCTGCGGGTGCGATCGGATCCGCCGCAGTCTTTTTCTGCCAGTTTTGAGCTCAGCGGCAGCGCCGATCAGGGGCAGTTGTTGCTCAATTCACCGCTGGGTACCGCAGTCGCCTCGGCGCGCTGGAATGCGGCCGAGGCGGTGCTCAAGTCGGGGCAGGACGCCCGACTTTTTCGGTCGATGGACGAGTTGCTGGCCCAAGCCACCGGCGCCGCCCTGCCGCTGCCGGCGCTGTTCGACTGGCTGACCGGCATCAACACGCCCGTGCCCGGCTGGCTGACCGACCTGTCGGGCTTGGCCGAGGGCCGGTTGGTGGCGCGCCGGCAAACGCCGGTGCCAGCAGTGGAGTTGCGCATCGCGCTGGACCGATGATGCAGCCTCGGCACCGCGCCATGTGTAAGACCCAGCGCCACCGCGGGAGCCGGGAATGAAGGCCCTCTACGACGTGCTGGCGCCGGCCAAGCTCAACGCCTTTTTGCATGTGGTCGGCCGACGCGACGATGGCTACCACCTGCTGCAATCGGTGTTCATGCTGATCGACTGGTGCGACACCCTGCACCTAGAACTGCGCCAGGACGGGCAGATCAGCCGCTCGGATGAAGGGACCGATCTGGCCCTGCCGGCCGATGACCTGTGCGTGCGAGCTGCGCGCGCGCTGCAAGCGGCTACCGGCACCTCGCTGGGCGCGCACATACACCTGCACAAGCGCATCCCGGCCCAGGCCGGCATGGGCGGTGGCTCATCGGATGCGGCCGCCTGCCTGCTCGCGCTGGCCCGGCTGTGGCAGGTGTCGCTGCCCCGCCCCAAAATGGCGGAATTGGCACTGCGCTTGGGCGCTGATGTGCCATTTTTCCTTCTGGGCCAGCACGCCTGGGTCGAGGGCATAGGCCAGAGCCTGCAGCCGGTTACCTTGCCCAACGCCCGGTTCTGGGTGCTCAAGCCGCCGGTGGGGCTGTCGACGCCGGCCATCTTTGGCTCGCCATCGCTCAAGCGGGACAGCGAAGCTGCTACAATCTCGCGCTTTGCTGCGCTCGGGCCGGAACAAATCTTCAAATTTGGCCGAAACGACCTGCAGCCGGTGGCGCAAACGCTTTGCCCCGAGATCGACCAAGGCCTGAAGTGGCTGGGCGAGCTCGGATTGCAAGGTCGCATGACCGGTTCAGGAAGTGCGGTGTTCGCTCATCTTTCCGGAGAAGACGTCGCTGACACCAGCTTGGGCAAGCCTGCTAGCGGTTGGACCGCGCGGGTGTGCAGCACGCTTGAGGTACATCCGCTGGCCGATTGGTAGACCGCCGCCCGCCAGACAATGTGCCCATGCAGGGTTTGCGGGTTCGGGCCTGAAAAGGCGCGGGTCCTGTGTAGGGGAGTAGCCAAGTTGGTCAAGGCACCGGATTTTGATTCCGGCATGCGAGGGTTCGAGTCCTTCCTCCCCTGCCAAATTTCGAGGTTGCGAGCCGTGGGCACTGAACTTTCAGTTTCCAAGGCCCGTGTCCAAGCCAGTTCGAGTCCGTTGCGGGCATACACCGACCCACATCAGCCAAGCTTCGAATTCAGTGCTCACCCCTCCTACCCACGCCCAGCCTGACATGCAAGTGCTCCCCTCCGACTTCATGGTTTTCACCGGCAACGCCAATCCGATCATGGCGC
>CANHGF010000201.1 GCA_947460065.1 Comamonadaceae bacterium | reverse complement strand
GGCCAGCGGCTGGCATCGCCCAGACTTTGCTCGGCGCGGGCCTGCCAGCGGGTAATCTGCCGGTCAGTGGCCACCAGCCCGGGGTGTACGCCCACCACCCGCAGGCCGTCGGCCGGGGCGGAGGCGCCCAGGGCGCGGGTGAAGGCATCTAGCGCCGCATTGCCAGCGGTGCCCGCGATGTAGCTGGGCACGATCATTTCTCCGCCAGAGATGCCGATCACGTTGATGATTACGCCGCTGCGCTTTTGGCGCATGCGTGCATACATCGCCCGGCTCAGATCGATGGTGGCGTAGACCTTGAGGTCCCAGGCGCTGCGCCAGCGCTGGGCGTCAACCTCTTGCAGGTCGCCGTGCGGCATGTCTCCCGCGTTGTTCACCAGGATGTCGATCTGAGCGCCCAGAAGCTGGTCGAGTTGCTCCACCGCTGAAGGCTCGCGCAGATCCAGCGCCAGACCTTGCACATCGGCGCCGGTATCAGCGCGCAGTTGCTTAACCGCGGCGCTCAAGGTGTCTGGCTTGCGGGCCACCAGATGCAGGCTGCAGCCCTCGGCCGCAAAGCAGCGGGCGGTGGCCAGCCCGATGCCGCGCGAGGCGCCGGTGATGAGCACGCTCTTGCCGCGCAGTTGCAGGTCCATGGGCCTTGGGCCTTGTTTCGGGGAGTTCCTGGGCGGTGCGGGCTTTAGTTCTTGATGCCGGCGTCTTTGATGACCTTGGTCCACAGCCGCAGGTCCGAGCGCAGGATCTGCGCAAACTCGGCCGGGCTGTTGCCCACCACTTCGGCGCCCATGGCCTTCATGCGGGAGGCCACTTCGGGTGATTTGAGGGCGTCGCTCACCTGCTTGTGCAAGAAGGCCACCACCTCGGGGGGCGTGCCCTTGGGTGTGCCCAGGCCGAACCAGTTGGCCACCGTCATGGCAATGCCGGCTTCGCGCAGCGTGGGCACATTGGGCAGCAGGGGCGAGCGATTCTCAGAGGTGACGGCGATCACCCGCAGGCGTTCGTTGCCCAGCTGGCCGGTGATGGTGGGCATGGCCACAAAGGTCCAGTCCACGTTATTGCCCAGCACCGCATTGAGCGCCTCGCTCGCACCGCGGTAGGGCACATGGGTCATCTGTACGCCGGTGGTGGCTGTCAGCTGTGAAGTGAAGACATGGTGCAGCGTGCCCATGCCGGGCGTGCCGAAGCTGACCGCGCCGGGCTTGTCGCGGGCGGTGCGCACCAGGTCGTCGGCGCCCTTGTAGTTTTTGGCCGGGTTGACTGCCAGCGCGAAGGCGGCTCGCCCGTACATGCTCACCGGAACCAGATCGGTTTCGATGTTCCAGTCCACCCGCTCGCCGTACAGACCCGGGAACATGGTGTAGGACGAGTCCATGGCCACCAGGGTGTAGCCGTCGCCCACCGCCTTGGCGCCGGCACCATAGCCAATCATGCCACCGGCGCCGGTGCGGTTTTCCACCACGAAGCTTTGACCGGTTTGCTTAGTGAGCTCCTGCGAGATCAGGCGCGCGAGGATGTCGCCGGTGCCGCCTGCGGCGTAGGGCACGATCACCTTGACCGGCTTGGACGGGTAGGTCTGGGCTGAGGCCAGTGCGCTAAAGCCCAGGCTGAGGGTGATGCACAGGGTGCGGAAAAATTTCATGGGGTCTCCTGGGGCGGGGTGTGTGTCGAGGCGGGGCGGCTTGCCGGGAAATAAGGTGCGCTCATGCGGGCCAGCTTTTCATCAGCGCGAGCAAGGGCTGAACCGCTTCGAGCTGATGGGAGTTGCTGAGCGTTTGGGTCAAGGCGTCGAGCCGGGCCGCACCGCCTTCGATGCCCGGCTCGCACGCTTGCAGGCGGCTGCGCAGGGTGCGCAGGTCCCAGACCATGCGCGCATAAGGGTAGTCGCCCTGATGCACCTGGCCGTTCTTGAGCTCAATGGCGATGGCCGGCGAGAACATTGGGCGCAGCTCTTCAGGCACCAGGCGAACCCGGCCCATCAATTCACGCGCCTGCGCCTCTCGGGCCGGGTCGCTGTCGGATGCGCCTGGCGGCAGGCCATTGGCCACCGGGAAGCTGCCGGCCACCGCCACCCGCGCTGCAAAGTAGTGCGTGCTGTCCCAGACCCTCGGCTGCCGCCAGTCCGCGTGGCGGGGAAAGGCCGGGCTGGGGTAGCGCGTCTCGATGGTGTTCATGTGTACGCGCACCTGGGCGATGTCATCGGCTGAAATCGCGTGGCGCTGACACAGCTCGCCCATGAGTTCAATCACCGGCTGGTTATAGCCCGGGCAGGGGTAGATGCGGAACATGAAGTCCAGCATCTTGTAGGTCCGTCCCAGGCCCTGGGTGATGCTGGCCATGTCCACCTGTTTGGCACCGGTGAAACTGTGGCTGAGCTCGCCGGTATGGCTGCCGGTGAAGGCGTTGTAAAAGCCTGCGCGGCCCTCGATGGAGGTCTCGGCACCCTTGATGTGGCCGGCGCGCGCCATCACGGCGGCGAACACGCCGTTGCGCGCGGCTTGCGGCTCGTGGATCAGCAACTCATTGGCGCCGACCCGCGGACCTTCATTGAGGCCGCTGGCAAAGTGGGTGGCCAGGGCGATGGCGGTGACCAGACGGTCTTCATCCAGGCCCATCAGCACCGCGCAGCTCAGCGCCGCGCCCAGCGTTGCATACAGCGGGCTGGGCCGAAAGCCGCGTGCCGCGGTGCTGGGAATGAAGTCATCGGCCAGCCGGCAGACCAGCTCATAGCCGGCCACCAGGGCCACCACCAGATCCCGGCCGTTGCGCCCTTCCAATTCGGCCTGGGCCAAGGCGGCGGGCACCAGCACCGGACCGGGGTGGGTCAGCATGCGGTAGGAGTCGAACAGAAAGGAGGCGTGGATCAACTCCGCATTGGCAAATGTTGCGCCGATGCGGCTGGCCTTGTGCGGACTGTGGAAGACGCTGGCGCCGTCGGGCCGGCCTTCCTCGCGCAGGGTCAACTCAACCACATCCTGGGCCGCGCGCGAGCGCGCACCGAGCAAGCCGCCCGTCATGGCATGCAGCAACAAGGCTTGGGTTTTATCGACCACCGCCGGCGGCAGGTCTTCATAGCTCAGGGCGTGGGCCCAACGTGCGAACTGGCGGCTGATGGAGGGCTCAGCCAAGGCAGGCCTGGGCCTGGGGCCGGTGGGGGGTCAGAGGCAGATGAGACATGCGGACTTAGGGGGTACCGGCCATAGGAGCTGGACGGTAAAGTGGCCGCATTCTAAGCCGGGATTTTCGATCGTCAATCGATCGCTACCCTGTCTGAGCCAGGCTGTCGCCGGCCCCAGGTCCGTGGGGCTGATGGGATGTGTGAGTTCTATGGGCTAGCGGCACTTGGCCGCCGCCCATCAGGGCTCAGCGCAGCACCAGCACGGGCAGCGGTGAGTGGGTGAGCACGTGGGTGGTCTCGCTGCCCAGCAACAGGCGCTTGATCCCTTTGCGTCCGTGCGAGGCCATGACGATGAGGTCGCACTTGTTCTTCTTGGCACAGGCGATCACGGTTTCGGCCACCAGATCGGAGCGTATGGTCAGCCCCTTGGCCTTGATGCCGCGCGCTTCGGCCTTGCCTTTGAGTTGATCGACCAGGGCCTGCGCCTTGTCGGACCACTGTTTCTCGACCTTGCCGACCTCGGTCATCGAGGCGGTCATGCCGCCTTCAAAGTAGCTCATCGGGTAGCGCGGGACCACATTGAGAAAAACGATTTGCGCGCCGCTGAGCTCTGCCAGATCGACCGCCGACTGCACCGCTTTGGCGGACAGGCGGGAGCCGTCGGTCGGCACGAGAATGCGTTGATACATAGTGGCTCTCCTGAGTTATTGGTGCGTTCAGCATAGGACGCGTACAGCGGCTGGGGCTTGATCCAAGTCAAGGACTGTGCAAGCAGTTCAAGCTACGCTCGGATTCATGTCTGCTAGTGCGCCCATCGCTTCCTCTGATTGGGCTTTGCCGTGGTCTGAAGCGGCCGCTGTTGTGAGCGAGGACGCATTGGCCCTGGACGCGCCACAGGCCTGGGCCGAGTTCAGCCAGCCGGTAGACGCCGATGCACTCGTGTGGCAGTCGCAGTTGCGGGTCGAGGGCATGCGCTGTGCGGCCTGCGCACTGACGGTCGAGCAGACGCTGGCTCGCCTGCCTGGGGTGCAGTCGGTACGCGTGAGCAGCGCCGCCCGGCGCGCCGCCATCGTCTGGTCGGTGCAGGCCAGCCGCCCTTCCGAGTGGATGGTTGCCACCGCCAAATTGGGGTATCGCCTCAGCCCCGATGTTGATGCAGGCCTGCAGCGTCAAGGACAGCATGAGGCGCGGCTGCTGCTGTGGCGCTGGCTGGTGGCCGGCTTTTGCATGATGCAGGTGATGATGTACGCCTATCCGGCTTACATTGCCGAGCCCGGCACGATCACGCCAGACATCGAGCAGCTGCTGCGCTGGGCCAGCTGGGTGCTCAGCCTGCCGGTCCTGCTGTTTTCGGCCCAGCCTTTTTTCGCCAATGCCTGGCGCGATTTGCTTGAGCGGCGCATCAGCATGGACCTGCCGGTGGCGCTGGGCCTGTTGATCACCTTCGGCATCAGTTCGGTGGCGACCTTCGAGCCCCAGGGGCGCTGGGGCACCGAGGTGTACTTTGACTCGCTGACCATGTTTGTTTTCTTCCTGCTCAGCGGTCGCTGGCTGGAGGGGCGCCTGCGCGAGCGCACCGCGGGCTCGCTCGACGCGCTGATGCAGCGCCTGCCCCTGACGGTTGAGCGACGCTGTAGCGATGGCCGCTTTGAGCGCATCGCTGCCCGTCAGCTGCGCCTGGGCGATGTGCTGCGGGTGCTACCGGGCCAAGCCTTTGCCGCCGATGGTCAGCTCATTGAGGGCCAAACTCAGGTGGACGAGTCGCTGCTCAGTGGCGAATCGCGGCCCCTGTACCGACCCGTCGGCTCTGCTGTATTGGCCGGCAGCTACAACCTGCAAGCGCCGGTCTTGATGCAGGTGGGCAGCCTGGGCCAGGGCACCCGGTATGCACAGATCGTGGCCCTGATGCAGCAGGCCGCGTTCGACAAACCCCGCCTGGCCCTGCTGGCCGACCGGGTGGCCAGGCCGTTTTTGTGGACCGTGCTTGCCTTGGCGATGGCGGTGGTGTTGGTCTATGAGGATCCGGTGCGCGGCCTGATGGCGGCTGTCGCGGTGCTGGTGGTGACCTGTCCCTGCGCGCTCTCCCTGGCCACGCCCAGTGCCCTGCTGGCATCGGCCGGTTGGCTGGCGCGCCAGGGCGTGCTGGTGCGCCGCCTGCAAGCGCTGGAGCGCTTGACCACGGTCGACACCGTGTTGCTGGAT
>CANHGF010000200.1 GCA_947460065.1 Comamonadaceae bacterium | reverse complement strand
GCCGCCACCAAAGCGGCGCTGATCGGCCTAACCCGGCAAATGGCGGTCGACTACGGTCCCAAGGGCCTGCGCATCAACGCGGTGGCGCCGGGACTGATCCACACCGAGTTGATTTCTGACCGGCTCGACCAGCCGGCCTTCAGGCGCTTGATGGTCGACACCATCCCCTTTCCGAGACTGGGAAAACCCAGCGATGTGGCTGCTGCGGTGGCTTTTTTATGCTCCGAAGATGCCTCTTTCATCAACGGCCATGTGCTGGTGATCGACGGTGGCTGGAGCGCGACCAACTGGGTGGGTTCGGGCGGCCCGGCCTGAAGCTGTGGAGACCCTCATGACTTACGAAACCATTCGGCTCGAGCCAGCCGGCGATGCGGCCGCAGGCCTGTGGCTGTTGACCTTGAACCGCCCCGAGGCGATGAACGCGATGAACACCCAGATGTTCATCGACTTGCGCGCCACGATGCGTGAGCTTGCGGTGCGCAGCGATGCGCGGGTGCTGGTCATCACTGGCGCTGGCGAGCGGGCCTTCAGCGTGGGCGGCGACCTCAAGGAGCGCAATGGCATGTCCGACGAGACTTGGCGGGCCCAGCACCAGCTCATCGAGGAAGCCTTCCTGGCGGTCAAGGATTTCGCGCTGCCGGTGATTGCTGCCGTCGAAGGCCATGCCCATGGTGGCGGGCTCGAGCTGGCGCTGATGTGCGACTTCATCATTGCGTCGCGCAGCGCTCAGTTTTCTCTGCCTGAGGTCAAGCGCGGCATCCTACCCGGCGGGGGCGGGGTGCAAAACCTGGTGCGCGCCGCGGGCATGCGCCGGGCCAAGCAGCTGCTGTTTACTGGCGGCAGTTTTAAGGCCGAAGAGGCCCTGGCCTGGGGCATGGTCAATGAAACCGTCGAGGCCGGGAGCAGCGTCGCGCGGGCGCTAGAACTTGCCCATGAGATCGTGGCTGCCGCCCCGATGTCGGTGCGCTACGTCAAGCTCGCTGCGTCACGTGGCGGCGAGGTGGACTTTCATACCGGCTATATGCTGGACTTGGCGGCCTACAACGTGCTCGTATCCTCGCAGGACCGGCTCGAAGGGGTGAACGCTTTCAATGAGCGGCGACCGCCGAAATGGCGCAACCGCTGAGCCGGTTGGCGCAGGCAGGGTAGGGAAATCTGTCGCCCGCATGACCGAGGCTCGGTAATACTCCCATTGCCAACCTGACGCTTGTCGGTCCAAATCATTAGCGTCTATTTCAAGCAGGGGGGTTTACATGCGTGCAATTTCCTGGATCCGTACCTTGGCGCTGGCCTCGGGTGTGTTGGTGGCTGCGGCTGCCTGGGCGCAGACCGGTTCCAGCCGGCCGATACGTATGATCGTGCCGCTGCCGGCCGGCACCGCCACTGACTTGGCGGCGCGGGTCTTGAGTCAGCAGATGGGCAGCATCCTCGGTCAGACCATCGTTGTGGACAACAAGCCTGGGGCTAACGGCACCATCGGCGTGATGGAAATGGTCCGATCAGCGCCTGATGGCCAGACCCTGCTGCTGGGCTCTCAGTCGCCGCTGGCCACCAATGTGGCCCTGGTCAAGAACCTGGCCTATGACCCGCGCAAGGATTTTTCGCCGATCAACGGCTTTGGCCTGACCATGCATGTGCTGATGGTCAAGCCCGGCTTCCCCGCCAAGACCATGCCCGAGTTCATCGCCTATGCCAAGCAGCGGCCGGGCAAGGTGAGCGTGGGCTCGACCACCACCTCGGTGCAGACCCAAATCGCCACCATGAACAAGCTCGCCGGCATTGACCTGCTGGTGGTTCCCTACAAGGGGATCCCTGCGACCATCACCGATGTGATCGGCGGCACCTTGGATGCCACCATTGTCGACCTGGCCAATGCGCAGGCCCAGGCCAAGGCCGGCAAGCTGGTGCCGATTGCGGTCACCTCGCTGCAGCGTAACCCGCTGGTGCCAGACTGGCCGGCAATTTCGGAGACCCTGTCTGGTTTTGACTTTCCGTCATGGGTGGGCCTGGTCGGACCCGCTGGCATGCCCCGCGAGTTGGTCGACAAGCTCAATGCCGCGGTCGCTCAAGCGGTACGTCATCCGGATGTATCCAGCCGCCTAGGCACCATAGGCATGGCCCCGATGCTGATGAGCCCCGATCAGTTCAAGACCGCCATTGCCGACGAAACGGCCAAATGGGTGCGACTGGCCCGTGAGGCCAACATCCAGCCTGAGTGAGCCCAAGACCATGATGCAGGCCAGTCTTGAGCAGGCGCTGGCCCGTCGCCAGCGCTATGTGACCCCCGGCGGCGCGCTCACCCATGTGAGCACCTATATTGGCACCAACAAAATGGAGCTGCTGGCCCAGGGCAAGACGGCCGAACAGGTGGCGCTCGAATTGGCCGATAAGCCCATGGCCTATCTGGTCGAGCAGGCACCCGATGCACTGGTCGATCCGCACTTTCACGAGGTCGATCAGTTTCAGCTTTTCATCGCCGGCGGCGGCCGCATAGGCACCCACAAGCTCGAAGGGGTGGCGGTTCACTATGCGGGCGCCCATACGCCCTACGGCCCGATTGCCGCCGGGCCCGCGGGGGTCAACTACATCACCCTGCGCTGCCGCTGGGACCGCGGCGCGCAATGGATGCCGGGCGCCGCGCAGGTGCTCAGAGACCTGCCGTCCAGGCGCCACCTGGCCTACACCACCGAGCCGATTGTGGTTGGGCTCGACGGCGCCCCTGGCGTGTGCATCACCGAACTACGCGCCCAGGAGGCGCATATCGGGGGTGCGAGCTGCGGGTTGGCCGCAGCGGCTGAAATCGTCGCGGCCGACGCAGCCGGCAGCGCCGGTCAGTTTTGGTACCTGCTGGCTGGCAGCCTGGTCGATGCGACCGGCCGAACTCATCTGGCCGATACCTGCATTTACTTCGCGCCGGATGAAGAGCCCAGCCGCTGGCAGGCCGGCCCGGCCGGCGCGCAGTGGCTGCAGTTGCGTTTTCCCCTGCACTGATTGCTGCATCTTTGCCGCAGCCGCGGCCATGCCCGAGTGGGGACTAAATGTTCTATTGACAGGACAAATCCCCCAAGAGAAGATCGCAAAGTTCTGTCTCTAACCTACCCACCGCACCATCGTCATGGAACTCTCCGACAAAAGCGCCCGCCAGCTCTTCGAACAGGTCAAGGCCAATCCCACCCGCAAGCGCTTTGGCTTTGGCAAGATGCCGGCGCTGATCAACATTGATCTGCAAAAAGCCTATACCTGCGTGGGCGAATTTGCCACCGCCTACGAGACCGATCCACGCCAGCTCGAGCACGTCAATCAACTGGCCCAGGCTTTTCGGGCCAAGGGCTTCCCGGTGGTCTGGACCTATGTGGCCTATATGGATTCGGGCGAGGACTGCGGCGTCTGGGGCACGCGCACCAATACGCCCGACTCGCTGCAAAATATCAAGGTCGGTAGCCGCCGGGCTGAATTTGACGACCGCCTGGACATCGACCGCAAGCGCGACATCATCATCAACAAGCGCATGGCCTCGGCGTTTTTTGAGACCAACCTGGGATCGATCTTCACCTTCCACGGTGTCGATACCTGCGTGATCACTGGCGGCTCCACCTCGGGCTGCGTGCGTGCGACGGTGGTTGACAGCCTGCAGCGCAG
Source organism: Comamonadaceae bacterium (assembly GCA_947460065.1). Taxonomy (GTDB): domain Bacteria; phylum Pseudomonadota; class Gammaproteobacteria; order Burkholderiales; family Burkholderiaceae_C; genus Polaromonas. The sequence continues at coordinate 1,686 of CANHGF010000200.1, read as the reverse complement.
TTTCCGCACCATCGTGCCCGAGCAATGCGTGGCCGACAAGCACGAGTCGCCGCACTTCGCCAACCTCTACGACATGATGCTCAAGTACGCCGATGTGCTGTCCATCGATGAAACGCTTGAGCAGCTTGCTCGCGTGCAGGCCCAAGGGGCTGCGTCTTGAGCTCGACGGCAAACCGGCGCGACCCGGGCTTTTTCGACTACCTGCCCTACAACGACCGCCCGGTGATACGCTGGCCGGGCGGCGCGAGGGTGGCTTTCTGGGTGGCGCCCAATGTGGAGTTTTATGAGCTCAATCCGCCGCGCAATCCGGCCCGCGCGCCCTGGGCCCGGCCGGCGCCCGATGTGCTGAACTACTCCTACCGCGACTACGGCAACCGCACCGGGTTCTGGCGCATGCTCGACGTGATGAAGCGCTGCAATATGCGCGGCAGCGTCTCGCTCAATGTGGCCATGTGCGAGCACCATCCGGAGGTGATCGAAGCCTGCGCCAAGGAAGATTGGGAGTTTTATTCCCACGGCACCTACAACACCCGCTACCTGATGGGCATGAATGATGAGCAGGAGCGGGAGGTCATCCAGGACTCGATCGACACCATTAAAAAGCACACTGGCCAAAAGCTCGACGGCTGGCTGGCGCCGGCACTGACTTACACCGAGCGCACCATGGACCTGGTGGCAGAAATGGGCCTGACCTATGTCTGCGACCTGTTCCATGACGACCAGCCCGGCCCCGTGAAGGTCCGGCAGGGCAAGCTGACCAGCATCCCGTATTCGCTGGAAATGAACGACACCATCGTCTACAACGTCAACCTGGTCTCGCCGCGCCGCTATGGCGACATCCTCAAGCGCCAGTTCGACCGCCTCTACGAAGAAGGCGAGCACTCCGGCACGGTGATGTGCATCCCCCTGCACCCCTACCTGATCGGCCAGCCCTACCGCTTGGCAGCGTTTGAGGAGGCGCTGGCCTACATCACCGGCCATGACAAGGTCTGGCTGGCCACTGGCCGCGAGATTGCGCAGTATTTCAACGACAACTACCACGCCGCCTTCATGGCAGCGGGTCAGGCTGTGGGAGAGGCGCCATGAGCAGCAAACCCTTGCCCGAAGACTATCTGTCCTATCCGCTGCGGCGCTATGGCATGGACCATGACCGCTACGACTGGTCCATGCTGCCCCGCCGCAAGCCGGTGGCCTGGCCGGGCGGTGCGCGCATTGCGCTGTGGGTGGTGCCGGCGCTGGAGTGGTTCCCGCTCAACATGGCCGGCCAGCCCTTCAAGCCGCCGGGCGCGATGCAGACCGCCTACCCAGACCTGCGTCACTACACCTTGCGTGACTATGGCAACCGGGTGGGTGTTTTTCGCATCATGCAGGCCCTGGGACGACATGGCATACCGGCCACGGTGGCGGTCAATGCAGCGGTGGCGGTGCGCTATCCCTCATTGATCAAGCAGTGCAACAGCCTGGGCTGGGAGATCATTGCCAACGGCCTGGACATGGACCACCTGCACCATGGCGGTCTGGATCCGGCTGAAGAAACACGCTGGGTGGAGCAAAGTCTGGCCTTGCTGCGTCAGGCCAGCGGCCAGGCGGTACGCGGCTGGCTCTCGCCGGCCAAGTCAGAGTCTTTTCAGACCCTGGACCTGCTGGCTCAGGCGGGTCTGGACTATGTCTGCGACTGGGTCAATG
>CANHGF010000199.1 GCA_947460065.1 Comamonadaceae bacterium | reverse complement strand
TGCAGCGCCCGCCCATGCGGGTACTGCCCGGCGATGCCAGCCTGCTGGCCTGCGGCGACTATGTACTAGGCCCCTACCCAGCCACGCTCGAAGGCGCGGTCCGCTCGGGCCTGACGGCCGGACTTGCTTTGGGGAGCCGGGCTGAGCAAAGCGAGCCACCGCTCACGGTTTAAGTGCCGTATCGCGCCGGGGCGGCGCTCCCACCCCCACAATGCTCGCCAGTCATTGGGGGGGAGCCGCGCCCTCGCGGCGATGGCGCGCCCCAATCAGACGCCGTATCGCGCCGAGTGCGGCGCTCAAGCCTTGCGCGCCAGCGCCCTGACCTGCTGCTGCGCCGGCCTGGCCATGCAGCGCTTGAGCCAGTCTGCAGCCAGGGGCTTGTCTTCGAACAAGGCGGCCATGGGCAGCGCCCAGCCCAGCACCGAGGCGACGCAGACATCGGCCACGGTAAAGCGCTGGCCGGCCAGGTACGGGCCGCTGCGGCTCAGGTGCTGCTCCAGCACCTTGAGCGGAACCTGCAGGCGGGCAGCGGCCTCCTGCGCCAGTTCCGGCTTGCGCTTGTCAGCCGGCATGGCCACGGTGTGCATCAGCACGCTCAGCGCGTCTTTCTCGCATTCGGTGACCACCCAGAAACTCCAACGCAGCACATCGGCCTGCTCAGACGGCGTCACACCGGCCAGGCTGCTGCCATCGGCGCCTTGGTAGCGCTGGGCCAGATAGATCGCGCAAGCCATGGACTCCCAGACGATGACGCCGTGGTCGTCGACCACCGGGATGTGCCCATTGGGGTTGAGTTGCAGGAATTCGCTGGTGCGGGTGGCGCCACCCGCATAGGGGGTGGGCACATGATCGTAGCTCAGACCCAGCTCATGGGCCACCCACAGCGGGCGGGCGGCGCGGGAAGCGGCAATGCCGTAAATTTTCAGACTCATGGGGTTCTCCTCAGACGGGTTTGTGGAAATTCATCGCAGCAACTCAGTCAGCTCGTGCAACTGGCTGACGGTTTCATGCGGCTGCTCGGCATGCGGCCAAGGATGATCGCCCCGGTTGACCCACACAGTCTGCATGCCGCAGGCCAGAGCGCCCAGCACGTCCAGTCCAGCATCGTCTCCAATGTGCAAAACCTGCTCGGGCGCCACGCCGGCGGCCTGCGCACCCGCATGGAAGATGGCGGCCTCGGGTTTGCCCACGCCCAGGGCCTCCGCGCTGAAGCTGGCCTTGAAAAACCGGCCCAGGCCGACTTTTTGGATGTCGGCGTTGCCGTTGGACAGGGCCACCAGCGGGTAGCGCGCGGCCAGGAATTCGAGCGCTGGCAGCGCGTCTTCGAACAACTCGACCTGCTGGCGGGCCTCGAAAAACACTTCATAGGCCGGGTCGGCCAGTTCGGCCGGCTCGCCGCACAGCAGCAGCGCCCGCCGGATCAGTTCGGTGCGCAGCGCGCTCAGTTGGTGCTTGTCCTGGGGCCGCTCGCGCGTGATCTGCTCACGCAAGCGGTGGCGCTGCAAGTCGTCGGCCATCCAGTCTGCGGTACGGGGAGCGCGATCGCGCAGCCAGTCCTGCAAAGCCTTTTCGGCGCGGGCAATGATGGGCCAGATGGGCCAGAGGGTATCGTCGAGGTCCAGGGTAATGGCCCGGACTTTAAGTCGGTCGAGCATGGTGGGCGAGAATACCGCACATGCCGTTTTCTGCCGAACCCGCCTACACCCATGGCAGCGCGCCCGCCCGCGGCGCACGCACCGGGGTGCTCTATTGCAATCTGGGCACGCCCGACGCCCCGACGGCCCCCGCCCTGCGCGCCTACCTGGCTGAATTTCTGAGCGACCAGCGCGTGGTGGAAATTCCCCGGCCGATCTGGTGGCTGATCCTGCACGGCATTATTTTGCGGATACGCCCCAAGAAATCGGCGGCCAAATACGCCAGCATCTGGACACCCCAGGGCTCGCCGCTGCGGGTCTGGACCGAAAAACAGTCCGTCCTGCTCGGCCAGGTGCTGGCCGAACGCGGTCACCAGGTCGAGGTGCGCTATGCCATGCGCTACGGCTCGCCGTCCATCGCCTCTCAACTCGAAGAATTCAAGCGCGCCGGGGTAGACCGGGTGCTGGTGCTGCCAGCCTACCCGCAGTACAGCGCCACCACCACCGCAAGCGTGTTTGACGCGGTGTTTGCCTGGTCTCAAAAAGCCCGCCGCCTGCATGAGTTGCGCTTTGTCAACCATTACCACGACGAGGCGGCCTACATCGAGGCGCTGGCCACTTCGGTGCGCGCGCACTGGAAGGCCCAGGGCCAGGCTGAGCATCTGGTGATGAGCTTTCACGGCGTGCCGGCGCGCACGCTGGAGCTGGGCGACCCTTATCACTGCGAGTGCTACAAGACGGCCCGCCTGCTGGCGCAAAGCCTGGGCTTGAGCAAGGACCGTTACACCGTCACCTTTCAATCACGCTTTGGCAAGGCCAAATGGCTAGAACCCTACACCGAGCCCACCTTGGTGGCCATGGCGCAAGCAGGCACCCGATCGGTCGACGTGATCTGCCCGGGCTTTACCGCCGACTGCCTGGAGACGCTGGAAGAGATCGAAGACGAGGCCCGCGAAGCGTTTTTGGAGGCCGGTGGCCAGGACTTTCGCTACATTGCCTGCCTCAATGACCAGGCCGCCTGGATCGAGGCGCTGGCCGATGTGTCCGAACAGCACCTGGCCGGTTGGGCCACGATGCAAGGCCCTGACCTGAAAGCGCTGGCACGCAGCCGCGATGAGGCCCTGGCCCTGGGCGCCGCCCGCTGATAGGCCAACTCTGGGCAAGCTCAGCGATGGAGACGATGCGCATCGACAAGTGGCTGTGGGCCGCACGGTTTTTCAAGACGCGGGCGCTGGCGGTTGAAGAAGTCGGCAAAGGCCGGGTTCAGCTCAATGGCCACACCATCAAGCCAGCCCATGACGTGCGCGCCGGTGATCGATTGCTGATCAAAACGCCGCTGCCGCGCACGGTGGTGGTCAAGGGCTTGTCGCAGCAACGGGGCCCGGCGGTGGTGGCCCAGCAACTCTATGAAGAAACCGAAGACAGCCTGCGCGAGCGCGAACAGCTGCGTGAGCGGCTGCGCCTGCACAGTGAGCCGGCACAGACCATAGAGCATGGTCGCCCCACCAAGCGCGACCGGCGCGAACTGAACAAAACCTGGGACCAGCGCTGGAGCGCCTCGATCGACGACTGAGTCGAGGACTGAGCGCTCCAGGCGCCCGCTCAGAGCTTGAGCAAATGCTCGCGGTAGTGCACCAATTCTTCGATGGACTCGTGCACATCGGCCAGCGCGGTATGGCTTTGGGCCTTCTTGAAGCTGCTGTAGGCGGCCGGCTTCCAGCGCTTGGCCAGCTCCTTGAGCGTGCTCACATCCAGGTTGCGATAGTGCAGCCAGGCCTCGAGCTTGGGCATGTACTTGACCAGAAAGCGCCTGTCCTGGCTGATGGTGTTGCCGCACAGCGGCGAGGCGCTCTTGGGCACATAACGGGCTATGAAATCAAGCAACTGTTGCTCGGCCTGCGCCTCGCTCAGAGTGCTGGCACGCACCTTGTCAATCAAGCCGCTCTTGCCGTGGGTGCCCTTGTTCCAGGCGTCCATGCCACTGAGCACTGCCTCGCCTTGATGGATCACCAGCACCGGGCCTTCGATGCGCGGCTGCAGATGCGGGCCGGTAATGACGACGGCAATTTCGAGCAAGCGCTCCTTTTCCGGATCCAGCCCACTCATCTCGCAATCGACCCAGACCAGGTTTTGATCGGACTTGGCAAGCTGGACGCTGGGGGCTTGGAGAGAGCTCATCAAAAGATTGTCGCCGATCACCTAAACTTCCCGCTATGAATGATGCTTCAACCCTGTGGACAGTAGCGTTTAGCGCCGCGCTGCTGCTCGGCGTTCTGACCAAGCTGTACCTGAACGGCCGCCAGGTGCGCCATGTGGCACAGCACCGCAGCAGCGTGCCGCAGGCCTTTGCCGACCGCATCTCGCTGGACGCGCACCAGAAAGCGGCCGACTACACCCTAGCCAAGTCCAGGCTGGCCACCATCGACCTGGCTTGGAGCACCGCCGTGCTGCTGGGCTGGACCCTGCTGGGCGGCCTGAGCCTGCTCGATCAGTGGATCAACTCAAGCAGCCTGGCTCAGACCAGCCCCCTGCTGCGGCAGGTGGCGCTGGTGGCCGGCTTTGCCCTGATCGGCGGGCTGCTGGACCTGCCCCTGTCCTGGTACTCCACCTTCCGGCTGGAAGAGCGTTTTGGCTTCAACAAGACCACGCCGGCTTTGTGGCTGGGCGATCTGCTCAAGTCCACGGCAGTGGGGGCGCTGATCGGGCTGCCCATCGTGGCGCTGATCGTCTGGCTGATGGGCAGCACCGGCGCGCTGTGGTGGCTGTGGGCCTGGGCCGTCTGGATGGGCTTTAACCTGCTCATCCTGGTGCTCTACCCAACCGTGATCGCGCCCCTCTTCAATAAATTCGAACCCTTGCAAGACGAGCAACTGAAGGCACGGGTTACCGCCTTGATGCAACGCTGCGGCTTTTCGGCCAAGGGGCTTTTTGTCATGGATGGCAGCAAGCGTTCGGCCCACGCCAATGCCTACTTCACCGGCTTTGGCGCGGCCAAGCGGGTGGTGTTTTACGACACCCTGCTCAAGCAGCTCAATCCTGGCGAGGTCGATGCGGTGCTGGCCCATGAACTGGGCCACTTCAAGCACAAGCACATCCTGCAGCGTATTGCTCTGATGTTTGGCCTGAGCCTGGGCGGCCTTGCCCTGCTGGGCTGGCTGTCTCAGCAGGTTTGGTTTTATACCGGCCTGGGGGTGCTGCCCCAGTTGGGTGCGGCCAATGACGCGATGGCGCTGCTGCTGTTTTTGCTGGTGATACCGGTGTTTAGCTACTTTGTCTCGCCGCTGTCGGCGCACCTGTCGCGCCGCCATGAATTCCAGGCTGACGCCTATGCCTGCCGACAGACCAGCGGCAACGATCTGGGCAGCGCGCTGCTCAAGCTCTACCAGGACAACGCCAGCACGCTCACGCCCGACCCGGTGTACGCGCGGTTCTACTATTCACACCCGCCTGCCTCGGAGCGGCTGTCGCGGCTGAACACCCCCGCCATGGCGACGGCATCCCCATGAGCGGCGCAGGTCCTGCGCCTCTGCGCGCCCTGAGCGCTACCGAAATAGTCACCCGCCTGAGCGAACTCAACGGCGCAGCCCCCCAGGGTTGGCGCCTGATCGACGACGCGCTGGAAAAAACCTTTCGCTTCCCCGACTTTCACCGCACCATGGCTTTCGTCAACGCGCTGGCCTTCATTGCCCACCAGCAAGACCACCATCCGGACCTGCACGTGAGCTTTGGCCACTGCACC
>CANHGF010000198.1 GCA_947460065.1 Comamonadaceae bacterium | reverse complement strand
CGACGACGCGGCCCTGGCCGTGGCTCTGAAGAACCGAACGATCGCCGCTGCCGGGCTCGATGTCTTCGAGGGCGAGCCCGGCGTGCACCCGGGTCTGCTGGAGGTGCCCAATGTGGTGCTGACCCCGCACATCGGCAGCGCCAGCACCCCGGCCCGCAAGGCCATGGCGCACTTGGCAGCTGATAACCTGCTGGCATTTTTTAGCGGCCAGCCCCTGCTGACCGCGCTCAACCCCGATCCGCGCTGACCCATGGCCGGGCGGCTGCTGCCGCTGCCGCCGGCTTGACAGCCAGGCCGCTCCCCGGCGGCGGCAGGGCGCGACAATAGGGACATGACCGAATCTCTTTTCTGGCTGGCCCTGGCATTGCTGGCCCTGATCGTGCTGCTGCTGGGGCTGGTATTGGCCCGGCTGCCGGGTCGGGGGCAGGCCCAGGCCGGCGCGGTGCTGCTGGCCGAGGTGCAGCAATTGCGGGTTTCCGGTGAGCGACTCGAGCGCGAGCTGCGTGAGCAGGTGCAGGGCAGCGCCCGCGACACTCGATCGGAATTGCAGCAGTCGCTGGCACTGTTTCAGCAAACCTTGCTCGCCCAGGCCGGCGATGTGGCGCGCACCCAGAACGAGCAGATCGACTCCTTTCGGGTGCAACTGGCGGCCATGCAACAGCAACTGGCGCAAAGCCTGCAGGCCAGTGCGCAATCGCTGAACCAGCAATCACTGGCCAGCAGCCAGGCCCTGACGCAGGCGATGGCGCAGACCCGCGAGGCCCAAGACCTGGTGCTGCGACGCTTTGCGCAAGACATGCAGGGCCAGTTGCAGCAAATGAGCCAGCGCCAGGAGCAATTGCTGGCTGACATTCGCCTAGCCATAGAGCAGCGCTTGACGCTGCTGCAGGAGGGCAATGAACGCAAGCTCGAGCAGATGCGTGCCACCGTCGACGAGAAGCTGCAAAGCACCCTGCAGGCCCGGCTGGACGCCAGCTTTGCCCATGTGGCCCAGCGGCTCGAGCAGGTGCATCGCGGCTTGGGCGAGATGCAGACCCTGGCGCAGGGCGTGGGTGACCTCAAGCACCTGCTCAGCAATGTCAAGACCCGCGGCATTTTCGGCGAGACCCAACTGGCGGGTCTGCTCGAGCAGGTCTTCACCGTCGATCAATACCAGGCCCAGGCCAGCGTGGTGCCCGGCAGTCGCCATGCGGTGGACTTTGCGGTGCGCCTGCCAGGGCGCCAGGACGACGGGCCCGGTTTGTGGCTGCCGATCGATGCCAAGTTTCCCAGTGAAGACTATGAGCGCCTGCTGGCCGCGCAGCAGCTGGCCGATGTGGGCGGCGTTGAAGCGGCCGGCCGCGCCCTGGAGGCCAGCGTGCGGCTGCAGGCCCGCTCGGTCAGCGAGAAATACATCAGCCCACCGCACACCACCGACTTTGCCATCGTGTTTCTGCCCAGCGAGGGGCTGTATGCCGAGGTGCTGCGCCGGCCCGGGCTGGTCGAATCTTTGCAGCGCGAATGCCGGGTGGTGATTGCCGGACCGACCACCTTGCTGGCCATGCTCAATTCCCTGCAAATGGGCTTTCGCACCCTGGCGCTGGAAAAACGCTCGAGCGAAGTCTGGCAGGTGCTGGGCGCGGTCAAGACCGAGTTCGGCAAGTTCGGCGATGTGCTGGCGCGGGTTAAGGCCCAGACCCAGACGGTGCTCAACACCCTCGACAGCGCCGAGCAGCGCAGCCGGGTGATGGGCCGGGCGCTCAAGCAGGTGCAGGCCCTGCCGCAGGCTGAGGCCAACCTGTTGCTGCCCGCAGATCCAACCGAGCCGCTAGAGCCGGCCAGTGGACAGGAAGGATGATCCGGTGAGCGCTGCAGCAATAGCCAGGGCGGTGACTCGGTGAGCCTAGAACTGCTGCGCCTGATCTGCGCCCAGATCTTTCTGCATTCGACCTTGGCGGGTAACCGCATGGCTGCGCCGCTGCTGGCGCTGCACGAAGGTTATAGCGCAGCGGCGATAGGTTTGCTGCTGGCCTTGTTCGGGCTTGCGCAGGTGCTGCTGGCCATTCCGGTAGGGCGCTACGCCGATCGGCACGGATTGAAGCGGCCGATCGCGTTTGCGGTCATAGCCGCCTGCATGGGTGGCGCTCTGGCGGCGATATGGCCAGTGTTTGGCGTCCTGTGCGTCACCGCTTTCTTGACGGGCGGCGCGGCCGGCGCGGCCGTCATCACGGTGCAGCGTCAAGTCGGGCGCCTGTCCGAAGGGGGCGCTCAGCTGCGGCGCTCCTTCAGCTGGTTGGCCATAGGCCCATCGGTGTCGAACCTGGGCGGCGCCCTGGCGGTGGGCTTTCTGATCGACCATGCCGGCCCCAGCCCCGGCAGTGTGCAGGGCTTTCAGGCCGCCTTTGCCTTGATGGCGGTGGTGCCGCTGATCACCTGGTTGCTGCTGCGGCCGGTGCGCGAGGTCCTGGACGATCAGCCGGCGGGCGAGCGCCCCTCGGCTTGGCGGGCCTGGCAGCTCTTGCGCGAGCCCGGCGTCGCCCGCCTGATGATGGTCAACTGGTTTGTGTCTTCCAGCTGGGATGTGCACAGCCTGGTGGTGCCTTTGCTGGGCGTCGAGCGCGGCCTGAGCGCTTCGCAGATCGGCATGATCCTGGGCGCCTTCGCGGTGGCCACCGGTGTGGTGCGTCTGCTGCTGCCCTTGCTGGCCGATCACATCCGCGAGTGGGCGGTCATGGTCACCGCCATGATCAGCGCCGGATTGCTGTTTGCCGTCTATCCGCTCCTGCCTTCGGCCCTGGCCATGGGGGCCTGTTCCTTTTGCATGGGTCTGGTTCTCGGCGTGGTGCAACCTATGGTGATGAGCATCTTGCATCAGGTGACGCCGCCCGACCGACACGGTGAGGCGCTGGGCCTGCGCCTGATGGCGGTGACCGCCACCGGTGTGGTGGTGCCTTTGGTGCTGGGCACGGCCAGTTCGCTGATCGGCCTGTCCGGTGTGCTGTGGATGGCTGCTGCGGTGGTTGGCAGTGGCTCACGGGTCGCCTGGGGGCTGCGCGCAGTGGGCAAGGGCAAACACGGCCGGGGCGACTCGCCCGGCTCAGACGCTCAAAGTCGGTAAAAGTTTTTGATCTGCTCCCAGGCCTGTTGTGGACTGTCGACATAGTGGAATAAGTCCAGGTCGCCTGCCGAGATCGCGCCTTCTTCGAGCAGCACATCAACGTTAAACAGTCGCTTCCAGTAGTTGCTGCCGTAGAGCAAGATGGGCACTGGTTTGGCCTTGCGGGTCTGTACCAGGGTGAGCACTTCGAACAGTTCGTCAAGCGTGCCAAAGCCGCCAGGAAACGCTACCAGCGCCTTGGCGCGCATCATGAAGTGCATCTTGCGCAATGCAAAGTAGTGGAACTTGAAGTTCAGCGTGGGCGTGATGTAGGGGTTGGCGCCTTGCTCATGGGGCAAAGCGATGTTCAGGCCTACGTTGGGCATGCCCTCATCGTGTGCCCCCCGATTGGCCGCCTCCATGATGCCGGGCCCGCCGCCGGTGCAAATGAAGATCTGTTGCTCTGCCGCACAGGCCTTGCTGTGGCGCGCCACCAGTTGGGCAAATTGCCGGGCCTGCTCGTAGTAAATTGAATTGCGCAGTTGGCGCTCGGCCCGCTTGCGATCAGCATCGGCTCCATTGGCCAAAGCCTGCTGCAGTTCGCGTTCGGCCTGTTCGGTCGACACAAAGCGGGCGCTGCCAAAAACCACGATGGTGCTCTCAATGCCCAGGCGCTGCTGCTCCAGGTCGGGCTTGAGCATTTCCAGTTGCATGCGCAGTCCACGGGTTTCGCGCCTGAGCAGGAACTCCGGGTCGGCAAAGGCCAGGCGATAGGCGTCAGCTTGCAGCGGTGTGCCGCCATCTGCGTGAGCCTGCAATTCAGCCCAGGCGTCCGCCAGTCGGGTGGTGGACAGATTCTGCGTGTTCTCCATGAGCCCGATTGTGTCGCAGGGCAGGCACCAACGGCGAACTGATCGGCCGGTGGCATGGGTTAAGCTAGTCCGATGAGAGTAGAACAGGCCCCCTTGGATGGGCTGCTCCAGCAGCTCGAGCAGGCCCACGACGCGCCTTTGCGGCACCTTTGGTTGCGCGATGTGCTAGCCTGGCTGCGCGGCCGCGAGGGCAGGGTGCCTGACGTACTGGCGCGCATGGATGCGCTGCTTAAGCACCTGCAGTCCGACGAGCTGGCTCGAGAGCGGGTTCGCAGGCTGTGGCATGCGCTCGAGCAAGACTTTGATCTTGCCTGCGTGTTGGCCGATTTCGGCCTGGCTTCTCGCGGAATGTTTCTGGCTGAACTCGGCCACCGGGTGCTGCGCAAGGTGTTGCCGGTCTCCCCGGTCACGAAAGACCCTGCCGACTTGTTTTCGTTGGTCTTCCACGACGAGCGCGATGCGCTCTGGATTCAGGCCCTCAGCCCGGCCCAGATCCAGACTTTGAGCGAGTTGCTGTGTTCGCCGTCGACCGCCCCCGACTCAGGCCAGGCTGTCGCCGCTTCCAATGTCAGCCCTTGGTTGCGTACGGTGGTGCGCGCCTTGGCTCATTGCGTGGGGCAGATCAGCGCCAGCGGTTTTCGCGCTGACCTGCGCCAGCGCATGTCGCAGCAGGCCCGCCGCACCGATTGCTTTGAGCAGCTGCCTAGCGGCTTGCAGGCCTTGAAGCAGGCCATGGATCAGGGGCAGGATCTGACTGAGCCGCTGGACGAACTGCGCTTCATGCTGGTTGGGTCCCAGTGGGCTTGCGCCTCGGTCTATGAGCATTTGGACGAGCACGGCATTTCCGTGGAGGTGGTCTATCAGGTACGCCAGATGCGTCGACGGGCCGAGCGTGGGCATTTGCTGCTGGACCTGCTGGAGAACGCCTCGCAGCAGAGGGCCGGCCTGAAGCTCTTGGCCCAATTGGTGCAGCAGGGGGCGGCCGGCCGTAGCGTTCGGGCCTTGCTGGCTGACAGCACTCAGCTGACAGCGGCCCGTGTGGCCGAGCGCACGGCTGAGACGGGCGAGCACTACATCACACGCGACTGGCCGGCATACCGGCACATGCTGGGCACCGCCATGGGTGGCGGCGCTCTGGTGGGACTGACTACCTGGTTCAAATTCCTGATTGCGGCCTGGGGGCTGTCCCTGTTCTGGTCGGGCTGGTGGGCGGGACTGAACTACGCGCTCAGTTTTATTCTGATCCAGATGCTGCACTTCAGTCTGGCAACCAAGCAGCCCTCGATGACGGCTCCGGCCATGGTTGCCCGCCTGCGGGTGCTCGACCACCCATCGAGCGTGTTTCGCTTCGTTGACGAAGTCGCTCACCTGATCCGCTCGCAGATGGCTGCCATCGTCGGCAACCTCGGTGCGGTGATTCCGGCCGTGGTACTGCTTTACCTGGCCCT
>CANHGF010000197.1 GCA_947460065.1 Comamonadaceae bacterium | reverse complement strand
TACACTCTTTACCAAACAGGCCCCCGCCCAGCAGGGCCGACAGCCAAATGAAGCGCGGCGACGCATAAACCGTGCGGGCCGGATCGATCAGGCCCACATAAGCCATGGCCTGAAACCCAAGCATGGCCACACCTGCCGCCATGGCCCACATCCGCATGCGCGACCAGTCACCCATGCTGACGATGTCGCTGACCGCACCCATGGTGCAAAAGTGGGTACGCTGACCGATCAGGCCAAAAAGAAAGGCCAGACCAAAGGCTAGGCCGAGCACCTGCTGTTGCAGGGCGTTGAACTGCTGAATATCCATCACTGAATTTTAGGCCGCTGGCGCCCAGACCGCGAGCGGTCAGGCGCAATGCCGCGCAAAGTTAAGGGCCGCACCAAGCCTATTTGAGCTTGGACAAGCGCTCCTTGGCAGTCGCTGCGGCTTCGTCCTGCGGATAGGACTTGACCAGATCTTCCAGCGTGCGGCGCACCGTAGCGCGGGGCTCCTTGAGTTCGATCTGGCAATTGGCAATGGTCAGCATCGCCTCCGCAGCACGAGGATGATCGGGAGCCAATTGCAGCATCCTGCGCAAGCTGCCCATCGCCTCCTTGTATTCACGTGTGGCGTACTGAGCATTACCCAGCCAGTAGAGCGCTGACGAGCGGTATCCACTGGTCGGGTAACGCGTTTGAAACTGCTCGAACGCGGTTCGAGCGGCCGCGAATTCGCCTTTGCGCAAAACGGCCAAAGCCGCATCAAAAGCACTGATCTCGGCCGGCAAGGCCTCGATCTCCCGGCCATCAACGCTGACCTTCACCGGCTCGATGCGCCGAATGCGCGCATCAACCCCGGAGCTGACATCGTTGACGTTGCGCTGCATCTCGCCGATGTTGCTGCGCACTCCATCGATGTTGCTGCGCACACCATCGATGGCCATCTGCAAGTCGGCCTGGCCGCGCTTCATGTCTTGCAGACCCCGCTGCACCCCAGCCACAAAGTGAACCATTTGCTCGTTTTCGCCGCGCAGTTGGCTTAATTCACGGCGCAGGGTTTCCAACTGATTGGCCAATTCCAGCAAGCCTCGCCTGAGCTGCGCCTGGTCGTCGGCAGACTTGGCCATGGCGTTGCGCATGAGCTGGAGCGCCTCCTGCTGCTGTTGAGCCTGAGCCTGCTGCTGTTGAACCTGAGCCTGCGACTGCTGTGCCTCGGAGCTGCGACGAGCCTCTTCACTTTTGCGAAGCTCTTCTGTCACCACAGCCAAGGAGCGACGCAGATTTTCCACCTGCGGCCGCAGCTTGATGATCTCCTGGCGCGCCTCATCGTCAGCAAACAGGGCTGCCTGGGCGCCCAGAGACACCGTCATCAGAACCAGGGCCGCGGCCCGCCGCATCGAGAAGGCAGCCATGTCTGTCACCGATAGGTAATTTCAGCGCGACGATTCTTTTCGAAGGACGCCTCGTCAGCTCCGCTGGCAGCCGGTTTTTCCTTGCCAAAGCTCACAGCCTCAACCTGACCCTCTCCTACGCCCAGCAAAACCAAACGGCGGCGAACCGCCTCGGCTCGCTTTTGACCGAGTGCCAGGTTGTACTCACGGCCGCCGCGCTCGTCGGTATGTCCTTCGACCGCGATCGTGCGGCTCTTGTTGGTGGACAGGAAACGGGCATGGCTCTCGATCACCGCCTCGCCCTCGGGCCTGATGACGAAACTGTCAAAGTCGAAATAGATCACCCTGGCCAGCTGGGTGGGCGCAGCTGCCGGCACGTTACGGGGAGTGAGCTCCACCGGCACCACAGCGCGGCTCTGCACACCGCCCGCTGAAGCGCCTGCTGAAGCGCCCGCGCTGCCACTGGAGGCGCCCGAACCTTGGGCGGCTGCGCGCGCTGCCGCTGCTGCATCGGCCGCAGCGGAGCTGGCCGCAGAGCGGTCCTCAACCGGCACGTCATTGAGCTTGACACTCGATCCGCAAGCCGCAAGCGCTAGGCTCAAGGCGATCAGACCGATGTATTTGTAGCTGTTTCCTCTCATCATCAACTCCTCCTATTTAAAACTGTCAATCCAGGGCCGATCCAGCATAGCCTAGCGGACAAATGGCCCCCAATCGGGCTCGCGGATGTCGCCACTTTGACCCGAAAGGCGGGCCTTGATGCGCCCGTCCAGGGTGGTGGTCATCAAGGCCTCGCGCCCCTGCAGCACGGTGGCATAGAGAACGAGGCGGCCGTTGGGTGAAAAACTCGGACTTTCGTCGCTGGCCGTGTCGGTCAGCGCTGTGATGGCGGAGCTGGCCAGATCCATCAGGTGCAGCTTGTAGGCGCCGCCGACCCGGGAAATAAACGCCATGGTCTTGCCATCCGGACTGAGCGCCGGCGAGATGTTGTAGTTGCCGCCAAAGGTCACCCGCTCTGCACTTCCACCCCCAATCGGCATCCGATAGATCTGGGGCGAGCCGCCACGGTCGCTCACGAAATAAATCAAGCGCCCGTCGGGCGAGCAGGTCGGCTCGGTATCTATGCTGCTGGACTGCGTCAGTCGCCTGGGCTCGCCACCGCCTGCTGCGTCCATGACATAGATTTGCGAGCCGCCATCGCGGCTGAGCGTGGCCACAATCTGCCGCCCGTCGGCGGTCCAGGCCGGAGCGCTGTTCGAGCCCCTGAAGTTGGCCAGCAGACGCCTGCGTCCAGAGGCCAGCTCATGGGAATAAATCACTGGCTTGCGCGACTCAAAGGATACGTAGGCCAGTTGCGCGCCAGTGGGCGACCATGAAGGAGAAATGAAGGGTTCGGGGCTGGCAAAGGCCGATTGGGCGTTCTCGCCATCAGAGTCGGCCACCCAGAGGTTATAGCGCTGGGGCGAACGTGTCACATAAGCGATACGGGTGGCAAAGACGCCCTTGTCGCCGGTCAGCTTTTCATAAATGAAATCAGCGATGCGGTGCGCCACCAAGCGCATTTCAGAGGGAGGGACGGCAAAGGACAGACCACCGAGGTGGTCAGTGCCCCGAACCACGTCCCAGAGCCGAAAACGCACGTCATAAGTGCCGTTGGCCAAGGCCAGCACGCTTCCGGCCACTGCAAAATCTGCCCCCTTTTGGCGCCAAAGGTTGGCATTGAGGGCGCTGGTTTCGTCGATATTGTTGACCCCAGTCGCATCAACGGAGCGAAACATGCCGCTGCGTTCAAGGTCGGCGCGCACAATGGCGCTGATCTTGTGGGGCGCGGACGCTTCCCCCCGCAAGACCGGCAGGGCAATCGGCAGCTGGGCTGCCCCCAGACCGGAGACCTCCACGCGAAACTGCGCCAAGGCCGGCGCTGCGACGGTCAATAGCCCACAGGCTCCCGCACCGACCAGCCAGCGGCGTCGCTGCGGGCCTGAATCCACCAATTCATTGAGATTGTTCTGTTGCACCTTGACGACTCAAACAATAGAGCTCGAAATACTTCCCAAACGCTGCCTGGGCCTGCATAGTACACACTGCGAAGCCCATCGCACCATCGAGAAAACCCAAACGAAATAGATAACTGCGTAAAAAGGCGGCCAGCCCCGAAACCGCCGCCCGGCCCATGGAGGCCGATTGGCCCCGGGCATGACGCTGACGCGCCCAATCTCGGCTGTAGCGCTCGAGCTTGCGCCAGTAATGGTCGGGCGTGGGGTAGCTGTAGTGCAACAGGGGGTGGCGCAGACGCACTATCCGCACCCCTGGCTCCACCGTTCGCAATGACTCATGCACCAGATCGTCACTGAACCGGGCCTGACCCCGCCTGAACAGTCGCAGCACATGGTCCGGCGTCCAACCGCAATGCCGGATCCAAACGCCACAAAATTGCGTGAGCCGAGGAATCTCGAAGGCCACGGATTCGTGGGTATGAAGCCTGAGCTGGTCCTCGATTTCAGCCCGCAATTCGGGCGACACACGCTCATCGGCGTCAAGGGAGAGCACCCAATCGCCTTGGGCCAGGTCCAGCGCCCGGTTCTTCTGTGGACCAAAACCGGGCCAATCGGCAAGTTGGGTCACCTCAGCGCCTTCTGAGCGCGCAAGTTCAAGCGTCGAGTCGGTGCTACCCGAGTCCAGAACAACCCGCTGATCTGCAAAAGATACCGACGCCAGGCAGGCCTGGATGTTTCGGCTCTCGTTGAAGGTGATGACGGTAACGGACAACTTCGGCACGCTCGGGGGCAGGGCTGGCCTGCCTGGGTTCAAGGCATGGCGGCCAGCATAGCAGAGCCGACGCCCAGCCGTGAGCGGCGACTGCCGGATAATGCGCCCAGCATTGGCCGACTGACCGAACTCAAAAACCGCAACGACCGAGGAGCCAGGCAGACCCTGAGCAGCTCGGCCTGGCCAGCGGCTGAGGCATCTTTGCAAGCCCGGTCGGCCTTGCCCCAAGCTCTCGCCCATGACCACCTCTTCCGCCTATCAGCGTGCGCGCAGCCAATGGGCAAAAATCTGGCCCTACTTTAGCGCCTCCCGTGGCGCCTGGCTGCTGGCGGGCCTGGCCGCGGCGGTGGCCGCGGCGACAGAACCGATGATTCCGGCCCTGCTCAAGCCACTACTGGATCGGGGATTTCAGGGCTCGAGTCGGGTGCCCATGTGGCATGTTCCGGCCCTTTTGTTGCTGGTTTTTGGCCTGCGTGCCGCAGCTGGCTTCATCTCGCAATACGCGCTGGCTCGCATCGTTAATCTGGGTTTGCAGAGAATTCGTGATGCCTTGTTCGCAAAAATGCTACGGGCCCAACTGAGCCTGTACGAAGAACAAAGCGCCAGCACCCTGGCCAACACCGTGGTCTACGAGGTGCAAAACGGCTCGTCGCTGCTGATCAATGCGCTGATTAGAGCCGTGCGCGACTTCTTGACCTTGCTGGCGCTAGTGGCCTACCTGATTTACCTTAACTGGCGCCTGACCCTGGTGGTGGCGCTGATTCTGCCGCCGCTGATCTTCATGGTGCGCAGGCTGACCGGGCGACTCTACCGCCTGACCCAGGAGACCCAAACGGCCACGGTCAATCTGGCCTACGTGGTCGAAGAAAACGTCCTGGCCCAGCGCGACATTCGACTGCACCAGGCCCAGGCCTTGCAAAACCGAAGATTTGCCAGGCTCAGCAATGTGCTGCGCCAGTTGTCCCTGAAGTCGGTCGTGGCTCAAGGCGGCATGAGTGCCTTGACCCAAGTGCTGTCGGCCCTTGCACTTTCGGCGGTGATCACGGTGGCCATGGTTCAGAGTGCGCAAGGCAGCACCACCGTTGGCGGATTCGTCGCCTTCATCACCGCCATGCTGCTCTTGATCGCACCCCTCAAAAGCCTGGCCGAAGTCAGCAGCCCCTTGGCGCGTGGCGCGGCCGCCATCGAGGGCGGGCTGTCCCTGCTTGACGACGTGCCCGACGAAGCCGGCGGATCTTACCGGCAGCAAAGAGCGCAG
>CANHGF010000196.1 GCA_947460065.1 Comamonadaceae bacterium | reverse complement strand
GCGCACCTGGCTGGCCATCAAGGCCTGGGCCTGATCGACGGCCTGATCGAGGGAAATCTCAGTGATCATGCTCTCGAGCTTGGCGTGATCGAGATCACGGGCAAGGCGCTGCCAGGCCTGCTGACGCCTTGCCAGCGGGGCCATGACACTGTCGATGCCGATCAGGCTGATGCCGCGCAAAATGAAGGGCATGACAGTGGCCGGGAAATCCGCTCCCTGGGCCAGACCGCAGGCGGCCACCACGCCACCATAGCGGGTCTGAGCGCAGGCATTGGCCAGGGTGTGGGAACCCACCGCATCGACGACCGCCGACCAGCGCTCTTTTTGCAGCGGCTTGCCCGGGGCTGACAGGCTGGCACGGTCGATCACGCTGGCCGCGCCCAGTTGCTGCAGATAGGCCTGCTGATCGCCTTTGCCCGTAGCCGCCACCACGGTGTAGCCTAGCCCGGCCAGCAAGGCCACGGCGATGCTGCCGACTCCGCCGGTGGCGCCGGTGACCAGCACCTCGCCATCGCCCGGCTTCAGGCCATGATCCTCCAGGGCCATCACGCAGAGCATGGCGGTATAGCCGGCCGTGCCTATGGCCATGGCCTGGCGGGTGCTCAGGCCTGCGGGTAATTTGACCAGCCACTGGCCCTGCAGGCTAGCACGCTCTGCCAGCAAGCCCCAGCGGGTCTCGCCCAGGCCCCAGCCGTTGTGGATGAAGCGCTCGCCGGCCTGCCAATCGGGGTGGGTGGACGACAGCACCACGCCAGCCCCGTCGATGCCAGCGACCATGGGCCAGCTGCGCACCACCGGACTTTTCTGGGTGATGGCCAGGCCGTCCTTGTAATTGAGGGTGGAGTATTCCACCCGAACCTGCACATCGCCGGGCGGCAAGGCGGCTTCGTCAAGGGCCACCACGCCGGCGCTGAACACATCATCCTGTTTGCTCAGTTGCAAAGCCTTAAACATGGGCTGTCTCCTTCTGCTGGAGCAGATTATTTTTCAGAACTCTCGAACCGAGAGGGATTATCGGGAAGGGTCTTGCGGCAATCTGACGGTCTACCCATTAGCCCTAGCGCCCGCCAGTAACATCGAGCAGGGCCATGGTGGTGTAACTGGCCGCATCCGAGAGCAGCCAGACGATGGCTTGCGCCACCTCCTGGGCCTGACCGCCGCGCTGCATGGGTACCTGATGCACTAATTGCCGGACCCGGTCGGGCTGGCCGCCCGAGGCGTGAATTTCGGTCTCGATCAAGCCAGGACGAACCGCATTAACCCGTATGCCTTCGGCGCCCACCTCCTTGGCCAGACCCACCGTCAGGGCATCGATAGCCGCTTTTGCGGCGGCGTAATCCACATACTGGCCGGGTGAGCCCAGACGGGCTGCCGCACTGGAGAGATTGACGATGCTGCCGCCAGAGCCTCCATGGCGGGTGCTCATGCGCCGCACCGCCTCGCGGGCACACAGAAAACTGCCCAGTACGTTGATGTCGAACATGCGCCGCCAGCGGGCCCAATCCATCTCGTCCAGGCGGGCGGCGACATCGACTACGCCGGCGTTGTTGACCAGGCCGCTGACGGGACCCCAGTGCTGGTCGATGTGTTCGAACATACGCAGCACCTGCTCGGGCTGACCCACATCGGCCTGCACCGCCATAGCCTGGCCGCCATGATCGACAATGCGGTTCACCACCGCCTGGGCTGAGGCCTCGTCCCTGCTGTAGCCCACAGCGACCGCCCAGCCCTGTTCAGCCGCCAAAGCCGCAGTGGACGCACCGATGCCCCGGCCGCCGCCAGTGACCAACAAGATTTTCTTCATCGTCAAGTTCCCCCATCCAAACGCATGGGGGCCGATTCTCAACCATACCCCTCCATCCCGACAGCTGCCATGAGTGATCTCCAGCAAGCCAAAGACCTTTTCTTCCAGGGTGTGGAGCTGTTTGAAGGCGGCCAGCTCGAAGCCGCTCACGGCCGTTTCGAGCAAGCCCTGGTACTGGCCCCTGGCCGGCCCTCGGTGCTGCTCAATCTGGGCATCACCCGCATGCGACTGGGGCGCTGGCAGGAGGCGGTCGCGCCCTTGCAAGAGAGCTTAAAAAGCCAACCCGATCAGCTCGATGGCTGGGTGGCCCTGGGCATGGCCCTGAACCGCCTGGGCGAGCTTGAGGAGGCCTTGCAGGCTTACCAGCAGGTACAGCGCTTGGCGCCGCAGCAGGCCCAGGGCTGGGGTGAAGCCGCAAGCCTGCTGCGCGAGATGCATCGACTGGACGAAGCGGTCACCTGCTATGAAAAGGCTCTGGAGATAGAGTCCGACCATGAGCTTTACCGTTACTACCTGAGCGCACTGCGCGGACAGGGCGGACCGGCTCAGCCACCGCGGGCCTATGTACAAAACCTGTTCGAGCAATACGCCGATGATTTCGAGCCCCACCTGCTGGGGGCCCTGCAGTATCGCGGTCACAGCCATCTGATCGAACAGTTGCCGGCGCAGACCCCACCGCATTTCGCACGGGTGCTCGACCTGGGCTGCGGTACTGGCTTGTGCGGGCCCCTGATTCGGCCGCGCGCAGGCGAGCTGTGGGGCATAGACCTGGCCCAGGGCATGATCGAGCAGGCACGCCAGCGAGGCGTCTACGACCACTTGCAGCAGGCCGATGCCGCGCAGTTTCTCAGCGGCTGCCAACAGCCCTGGCAGTTGGTACTGGCCGCCGACGTGTTCATCTACATCGGCGCTCTGGAGCCGCTGTTTGAGCAACTGGCCCGGCTCATGCCTGCGCACAGCTGGCTCGCATTTACCGCAGAGTTAGACGAGTCCGGCCAGGGGCAGGATAAACCGCGCCTCTTGCCCAGCCTGCGTTACGCCCACCCGCTGAGCTATTTGCAAAACTGCGCCCAGACCCACGGCTTTGGCTGGCACGGCCACCATCAGGCGCCGCTGCGACTAGATCAGGGAGAGCCTATGCTGGCTCTATACGCCTACCTTCAGCGGCGCTGAGCCAGCGCCGGACCTGATCACAGCGCTTAAACTTGAGCCTATGGATATGATTGCCCTTGAGCCCCGCCACTGGGTGCTACTGACTTTTCTCGCCTCGGGGCTGTACATCCATCTGCGCGGCAAGGTGCGCTTCGAAGCCAAGCGCATGCTGGACTTCACGATTGTTCTGGCGCCCATCAATGCGCTGATGTACCTGTTCTCGCGGGTTCCCAAGACCGCCTACCTGGACCCCGCAAGCTTTCCTGAGCTCAAGGTGCTGCAGGAGCACTGGCAGGAGATTCGCGAAGAGGCCCTACGCCTGTCCGATGAGGGCTCGATCCGCGCCGCCAACGCCTACAACGACATCGGATTCAATTCTTTCTTTCGCACCGGTTGGACCCGCTTTTACCTGAGCTGGTACGGCAAGGATTTGCCATCGGCCCAGGCGCTGGCTCCACGAACCGTGGCACTGCTCAAGGGCCTGCCCAGCGTGAAGGCGGCGATGTTCGCATCGCTGCCGCCGGGCGCCCGCCTGCAAAAGCACCGCGACCCCTATGCCGGCTCGCTGCGCTACCACCTGGGGCTGATCACGCCCGAAGACAAGGCGCACTGCTTCATCGAAGTGGACGGTCAGCGCTACAGCTGGAAAGACGGGGAAGCGGTGATGTTTGACGAGACCTACATCCATCACGCACAAAACAGCACCCAGAGTCAGAGAATTATCTTGTTTTGCGACATCGAACGGCCACTGGCCTTTGCCCCGGTACGAGCCCTCAACCGGCTGTTCGCCCGCCATGTCATGGCCGCCGCCTCTTCGCAGAACACCGATGTTGAAAGCGTAGGCGTCATCAATCGGGTTTTTGGCCAGATCTACAAGGCCAGGCTAGCGGCAAAGCGCCTGAAAACCAGCAACAGGACGCTCTACTACTTCGGAAAATGGCTGCTGATCGGTGGGCTGCTGTGGGCCTTGTTTTGGTAGAAGTTCCTTCAGAGGATTTCGAAACGATTCACACACGCACTTCTACTGCTTTTCTAACATTAGTTAACAAATAAGCCGGCGGAGCCCTGAGCCTCTCAAAGCACAATGACTCTAAGCTAATGCTTAACTTAGAATCTTGCCAAAACTTGGATCATCCAGGTTACGGCTATCAGCCAGCGGCCCGGTCCTCCAGATCATGATTTTCCAAAACGGTATCGAAAGCGCATTGCCAGCACTGGTGGCCGCCGGTGTGTCCTTGGTGGTCACCCTGGCGCTTTTGCTGACCCAGCGCTGGCACGCCCATCTGAGCCTGGACCAGGACAGCGGTATTCAAAAATTTCACACGCAGGCAACGCCGCGCGTGGGCGGCGTGCCGGTGCTGGTGGGCGTGCTGGTCGCCTGGACCCTGATGCCGACCAAATTGCAGACCCTGCTCACGCCTATGCTGCTGGCTGCCATTCCAGCCTTCGGCTCTGGCTTCATTGAGGACATCACCAAAACGGTAGGGGTGCGGACCCGGCTGGTGTGCACCATAGGCTCGGGCGTACTGGCCAGCCTCCTGACCGGCTACTCAGTGGCCAACACCGGTGTCTGGGGACTGGACTGGCTGCTGAGCTTTGGCCTGGTGTCCTTGCTGTTTACCGCGCTGAGCATAGGCACCATGGCCAATGCGATCAACATGATCGACGGCTTCAATGGCCTGTCGGCTGGCTCACTCATCATCATGTTTGTAGGTATGGGGCTGATTGCTGCGGGCGCCGGCGATCAGGACCTGGTGCTGCTCAGCTTGGTGCTGGCTTCGGCCGTGCTCGGCTTTGCGGTGCTCAACTGGCCCATGGGAAAAATATTTCTGGGCGATGGCGGTGCCTACTTCGCCGGCTTCGTGCTGGGATGGATAGGCGTGGCCCTGACGGCTCGCAACCCTGGGATATCAAGCTGGGCACCGATCATGGTCTGTGCCTATCCCGTGCTTGAGTTGTTTTTCAGCATTGCAAGAAGACGTCAGCGGCGTCACAGTCCCGGCCAAGCCGACCGCCTTCATCTGCACAGCCTGGTGCGTCGGCGCATCATCGGCTTCTGGCTGCCCCGCGCGAGTGCCTTGAGCCTTAACTCGGTGACCGGCGTACTGATGTGGCCGGCCAGTTTGCTCAGCAACACTTGGGCAGTGGTTTATGCAAAGGACTCCACCTTCTTGGTGGCTGGCCTGCTGGCCAGCGGCCTGATTTACCACCTGTTCTATCAAATGCTGGTGCGCTTCAAGTGGGGCAGCAAGCGTTACCCCGGCGAACTGACCGGACAAAACCGCTGAGGCTCAGGTTCTGCACTAGCAAAAGGACCTTCGGCCAGCCCTCAAACCCTCTCGGGGATGTCAGCGAAGTACCATGCCCCCAGCTCAGGCGTCCTCGTGCGCTGCCACGCCAGCATCCTGACTCTCACCGGTAGCCTGCTGCCGCGCCTGTGAGCGCAAG
>CANHGF010000195.1 GCA_947460065.1 Comamonadaceae bacterium | reverse complement strand
ACCACCGGAGGGCGTGCGTGTGGGCGCTGCGCGGCGAGGTAGAGGAGGAGCCGAGGCGCTAGCCGAGGCGGGGGACACGAGCAGCGCAGTGCCCACCCGCGCGGCCTTCTTCAATGCGCCCTGAAAAATGCCGCACCCAACCAATGACCGCCGCAAAATTCTCGTCCCGGGCTTACTCGTTCAGGGGCCTGAGTAGCGGCCGCCGCATCGGGCCTGACTCCGCGGCCGTCCCCCGCCTCGGCTGGCGCCTCGGCTCCTCCTTTATGCCGCTGCGCCAGGCCCGACGCACCGGCCGCGGGTTAATGCTGCGAACGCTGCAGGCTGCGGCCAAACCCGGGCTGCTGACTTTTCTAAACAGAGGGCGCGGCGTTCATACCACCGGAGGGCGTGCGTGTGGGCGCTGCGCGGCGAGGTAGAGGAGGAGCCGAGGCGCTAGCCGAGGCGGGGGACACGAGCAGCGCAGTGCCCACCCGTGCGCCCTTCTTCAATGCGCCCTGAAAAATGCTGCGCTCGACCAATGACCGCCGCATCGCGCCGAGGGCGGCGCTCCTACAATGGAGATACCCTAACAGCCTTCGCCCCCACCGCTCACCATGACCAGCCCCAGCCCGTTCTCGCAGTACGAGGACTTCATGCGCCATGTCAACACCCATGGCGTGTTCAAGCCCGACCGCACCGGCACCGGCACCAAGAGCGTGTTTGGCCACCAGATGCGCTTTGACCTGCGGCAAGGCTTTCCCCTGGTGACCACCAAAAAGGTCCACCTCAAGAGCATCATTTATGAGCTGCTGTGGTTCCTGCAGGGTTCGAGCAACAACAACTGGCTGCGTGAGCGGGGCGTGAGCATCTGGGACGAATGGGCGCGGGCAGACGGTGACCTCGGTCCGGTCTATGGGGTGCAGTGGCGCAGCTGGCCCACGCCCGATGGCGGGCATATCGACCAGATTGCCGAAGTGATCAAAACCCTCAAGAGCAACCCAGATTCACGCCGCATCATCGTCAGCGCCTGGAATGTGGCCGAGCTGTCCAAGATGGCCCTCATGCCCTGCCATGCCTTCTTCCAGTTCTACGTGGCGCCGGGCCAGGGCGGCGAGCGGGCCCGCCTGAGCTGCCAGCTCTACCAGAGGAGCGCCGACATCTTTTTGGGCGTGCCCTTCAACATCGCCAGCTACGCGCTGCTCACCCACATGGTGGCCCAGCAATGCGATCTGGATGTGGGCGACTTCGTCTGGACCGGCGGCGACTGCCACATTTACAGCAACCACCAGGAGCAGGTCGATCTGCAGCTCTCGCGCGCGCCCCTGCCCTACCCGCAGCTCGTGATCCGGCGCAAGCCGGCCAGCATCTTCGAATACGAATTCGCTGATTTCGAAGTGGTGGGCTATGAACACCACCCGGCCATCAAGGCTCCGGTGGCGGTCTGATGACGGTGGCAAAGCCCGGCCCGCGCATTGCCCTGATTTATGCCCGCGCCGCCAACGGCGTGATCGGCCGTGACGGCACCATGCCCTGGCACCTGCCGGAAGACTTGGCGCATTTTCGTGCGCTGACCCAGGGCCACCCGGTCGTCATGGGGCGCAAGACCTGGGACTCGCTGCCCGAGCGCTTTCGGCCCCTGCCCGGCCGGCGCAACATCGTGCTGACGCGGCAGACGCACTGGCAGGCGCCGGGCGCCGAGCGGGCCGACAGCCTCCGTCAAGCGCTGACTCTGTGCGAGCAGGCTCCAGAGGTCTGGGTGATTGGCGGCGCCCAGATCTACAGCCAGGCCGAGCCACTGGCAGAGCGGATCGAAGTCACGGAAATCAATCAGCGCTTTGAAGGCGATGCCCACGCGCCGCAGCTGGGCGCGCAGTGGGTGGAAAGTGGACGCAGCAGCGGCGTCTCCAAAACCGGCCTGGGCTACAGCTTCGTCTCGCTCACGCGGCGCTGACCGCGCGCGCTCAAACGCCCTTGTCCTTGTGCAAGGCCTGGTGGATACGCCGCGTCATGCGCCAAACACCCCACAGCACCACCGGCACAGCCAGGCCCACGGTCACCTCCGGGTTGATCGGTAAGCCAAGGCCGTGCAAGGCCTTGGCCAGGTAGAGCAGCAGCCCGATCACGTAGTAACTGATGGCAGCGATCGACAGGCCCTCGACGGTGATCTGAAGGCGCAGCTGCAGCTCTTGCCCGCGGGTGAGCTTTTCCAGCAGCTGGTGGTTTTGCTCCTCGGTGGCAATATCGACCCGGGTGCGCAGCAAGGCGCTGGCGCGGGTGATGCGTTCGGCCAATGAGCCCAACCTCTGCGCGGTGGCTGCCACCGTGGCCATCGCCGGCGACAAGCGCCGCTGGAGAAATTCTCCGATGGTCTGCGTACCTGGCAGGGGCTGCTCGCGCAGCTCAGCCAAACGCTGCTGCACCAAGCTGTCGTAGGCCCGGGTGGCTGAAAACCGGTAAGCATGTTCGGCGGTCGCCCGTTCGACACGGGTGGCCAGGCCAACCAGCTGGTCAAGCAGTTCCTGGTCGGAGGCCTTCTTGTTTTCCAGCCTCCCGGTAATTTCAAGCAGTTGCGTTTCGGACTGGGCCAGGACCGGGCCCAGCTGCTTGGTCACCGGCAAGCCGCGCAAGGCCATCAGGCGGTAGGTTTCCATCTCCAGCAAGCGCTGCGAGAGCCGACCCGCCCGGGTCGGTGAGGTGCTGGACGGGGTCACCACCAGGACGCGCTCAAAACCGCTGGGGCCGACCAGAAAATCAGTCACAGCCCAGGAGTGGCCGCTATTGCCGACCACCGATGCCACCAAAGAAGCATCGCCAAACCACTGGCGTGCCAGGGCCATGGTTTCCTCGGGCGCAGACAGATCGCCGTGGGTCATGACCAGCTTGATAGCGGCAATGGTGCGCCCGGGAATGGCGGCCAGCCATGCGGGCGGGACCATCAGCTCCGACAGCAACTCCGGCCGGCTCGCGCCCAAATAGGCATGTTCGGGCAGGTGCTGCACGATGGAATAGCGGGTGAATTCGGTATGCCGCTCCCACTTAACGGTGTGGGTGGCAAAGCGCAGTCGCAGGAAATTGCCAGTCAACTGCTCGGCCCTGAGGTGATCCTGCCCGGGCAGGCGGCGCAGATGCTCGCTTTCTTGCTCGCGGCTGATGCCTTCATTGAGCACCGCCACATAGACCACCAGCGCAGGCAGACGAATGCGGGCGGTGGGCCGCGCATGGATCTCGTTGTGCAGCAGCTCGCGCTGGGCGTCGTCGACAGGCAGTACGGTCACAGAGGGCATCGGCAAAAAGTGGACTCTCAATTATGGCGGCTCAAGCCCGTGCGAAGCAGCTTGATGAGGACTGTGCATGAAACAATGCCCACTGGCCGTTGGGGCCTGAACGCAGGAGCATGGCCATGGGAATTTGGCTGGAGTTGGGCATTTTTGTAGTGGTTCTGATCGGCGGCATCTGGCAGATCCGCGACGCCAAGCGTGCGCATGCCCGCAGCGTCGCCGAGCGCCTGGCCCGCGAGGCTGAGGCTGCCCGGGGCCAGGAGCCGGACAAGTCAAGGTAAACCCTAATGTGTCAGATAAATTAGACAGTTTGCACTGTTGCCCTATGTCATACTCGCGAACCATGGCGTATACCTTCCCCTTCGCAGCCATCGTCGGGCAGGACGAGATGAAGCTGGCGATCCTGATGGCTGCAGTCGATCCTTCCATGGGCGGCGTGCTGGTGCTCGGCGACCGCGGCACCGGCAAGTCCACCGCGGTGCGGGCCCTGGCAGCGCTGCTGCCGCCGATGAAAGTCGTCAGCGGCTGCCCCTACGGCTGCGACCCGAGCCAGCCTGGCCGCTGCTGTGACACCTGTCGCAGCGCGCTGCAGGACGGCAAGACCCTCAAGACCCACACCCAGCCTGTGCCGGTGATCGACCTGCCCCTGGGCGCGACCGAAGACCGGGTGGTCGGCGCCCTTGATTTAGAGCGCGCGCTGTCTCAGGGCATCAAGGCTTTCGAGCCTGGCCTGCTGGCGCGGGCCAACCGGGGCTTTCTCTACATCGACGAGGTCAACCTGCTCGAAGACCATCTGGTCGACCTGCTGATCGACGTTGCCGCCTCGGGCGAGAACGTGGTCGAGCGTGAGGGCCTGTCAGTGCGCCACCCCGCCCGTTTCGTGCTGGTGGGCAGCGGCAACCCGGAAGAAGGCGAATTGCGGCCGCAACTGCTCGACCGATTTGGCTTGTCGGTCGAGGTCAAAACCCCGGCCGACTTGGCCAGCCGGGTCGAGGTGGTGCGCCGCCGCGAACAATTCGAGCAAGACCCGGCTGCCTTCTGTGCCCACTGGGACAAGCCGGCCGACAAAATCCGCAAAAAAGTGCTGGCTGCGCGCAAGCGCCTGCACGACACCGCCGTGCCAGACAGCGCCCGCCAGCGCGCCTCTGAGTTGTGCATGGCCCTGGGCACCGACGGCCTGCGCGGTGACATGACGCTCATGCGAGCGGCCCGTGCCTGCGCGGCCCTGCAAGGCGATCCCGAGGTGACTGACGCCCATCTGCGGCAGGTGGCCCCGGCTGCCCTGCGCCACCGGCTGCGCCGCCATGTGCTCGACGACACCGGCTCGAGCGCGCGCGTCGAGCGCGCCCTGGCCGAACTGCTGCCGCAGTAAGGCGTGCGCAGGCCGCTCGTGCACGCCACCACCGGCCAGCCGCTCGCACAGGCCCGCATGCCAAGCCTGCCTGAACCCAGCATGGCCGATCCCTTGCAAGACGCTCAGACGCTGGCCCTGTCGGCCGACGCCGCCTGGGCGGCCGCCTTGCTGGCGGTCGATCCGATCGGGCTGGGCGGGGTCTGCCTGCGCGCGGGGCCTGGCCCTTGGCGCCAAGCTTGGCTCGATCGTCTCAAAGCGCTGCTGCCACCGGGCACCCCCTGGCGGCGCATGCCGGCGGGCATCACTGACAGCGCACTGCTCGGCGGCCTGGACCTGGCGGCCACCCTCAGCCGTGGCCATCCTGTGCTGCAGCCGGGCCTGCTCAGCCAGGCCCACGGCGGTGTCTTGCTACTGACCATGGCCGAGCGCACCGGCGCCGACCTGGCCGGCAAACTGGCAGCGGTGCTCGACACCCGACGGTTGCAATTGCAGCGCGACGGCCTGGCCCAGCAGCTTGAGCTGGAGCTGGCCCTGATCGCCCTGGACGAGGGCCAGGACGATGACGAAGTCCTGCCCACGTCCTTGCAGGACCGCCTGGGCTTTTGGCTCCAAGCGCCGCAGCCAAGCGACGAGCAGCAGGCGCTGCTGCAAGTCGCCGAGCTCGAGCCCGACGACAAGCTGAGCGCCGCCGACGTGCTGGCCGCGCGCACGCGACTGCCGCGCCTGAGCGTGGGCGAGCGGCAGTTGCAGGCCCTGTGCGCAACCGCGGTGGCGCTGGGCATTGACTCCCTGCGCCCGCCCCTGCTCGCGGCCAAGGTGGCCAGAGTTGCCGCCGCGCTGTAATT